>DASVNL010000125.1:0-11654 GCA_036383875.1 Thermoanaerobaculia bacterium | reverse complement strand
GGGCGTCCACGGCGTCGGCTTCGCGATCAGCGCGAGCGGCGCGGCGAGCACGCCGACGAACAACACCTGCACCGCGGCGAGGCCGGTCGACGTTTCGCGCGTGCTCCACTTCGCCGAGTACACGACGTGCAGCGCGAAGATGACGGCGCAGCCGAGGGTGAGCCAATTGCCGATCGCGATGCGCGCGCTCTTGATGTCGCCGATGAGCAGCGTCGTACCGATGACCGCGAGGATCGCGGCGATCCACTTGTAGACGTGCTTGCGTCCCGTGTCGCGTTCGAAGAAGGGCACGAGCACGACGTACAGGCCGGTGAGAAATGCGGAGCGCGACGGCGAGATGGTCATGAGGCCGCGCGTCTGGGCCCAGTAGCCGGCGAAGACGAAGGCGCCGAGGATCATGCCGGGGACGATCATCGCGCGGGTGAGGCGGCGTCGCGCGAGTGCGACCGCCAGGAGGATCACGCCCGCCGTCGTGAATCGCCAGAAGATGAACGGCTCGGGTGCGATCCGCGCGATGAGGCTCTTCACGAGCACGAACGTCGCGCCCCACGCGGACGCGGTGACGAGGAGCGCGAGGACTGCGAGCCAGTGACGCTTCACGGCTTCGCCGTTGATGTCGACGTCGCGGGTGCCTGCTGGCGTTGCAGCATCTTGAGCGTGCGGTACATGTGCGCGAAGACGAGCAGGAAGATCAGCACCATGATCAGCGCCATGATGCGCACGGCCCAGCGGTTCACGCGAACCTCTCCGCGTGCCTCGCTGCCCACTCGATCGCGTACTTCATCGGCGCAGCGTCGGCGATTCCCTTGCCCGCGATGTCGAAGGCCGTGCCGTGGTCGACGGAAACGCGCAGGTAGGGAAGACCGATGGTCACGTTGACCGACTGCTCGAACGCGAGCGTCTTCACCGGAATCAGTCCCTGGTCGTGGTACATCGCCATGACGACATCGTACTTGCCGCGCGTCGCCGCGAGGAAGACCGTGTCGGGCGGATGCGGACCCGAAACCGCGAATCCGTCCTTGCGCGCGACCTCGACGCCGCGCGCAATCGCTTCCTCTTCATCGCCGAACCGTCCACCTTCGCCCGCGTGCGGATTCACGCCCGCGATCGCGATGCGCGGCGCGCTGCCGTAGAGCCGCGTGTACTCGCGCGACATGAGCCGCGCCAGCGCTGCGATGTCATCGGAATCGATGGAGTCCAATGCATTGCGCAGCGGGACGTGCACGGTGAGGAGCACGGTGCGCAACGTTGGCGAGTCGAAGTACATCGCGTAGTCGTGCGCGTAACGCGTGAGTCCCGCGCGTGCGGCGAGAAGTTCGGTGTGGCCTGGATGCGTCGAGCCGGCGAGTGCGATGGACTGCTTGTGAATCGGCGCGGTGACGAGTGCGGAGCACTCACCGCGTTCGATGGCGTCGATCGCGGAATGAATGGCATCCAATGCAATCCGGCCGTACTCGGCGGAGATCTCGCCGTATCGAATGGGCTCGTGGACTTCGCCGAAGATGCGATGCGGGACGTCGAGGTCGTTCAGCGCTTTGTGCACGACCTCTGCGCCGATGCCCGCGGGATCGCCGAGCGTGATGGCCAGGGGTTTCACTCCAAGAGCTTATCCTGAGCGAAGCCGAAGGATCAGCGGAGCCACAGTCAGGAGCAAAGGCCAGCGCATAGCCGAGGCTCCGTTGACCCTTCGGCTTCGCTCAGGGTTTACTGAACCCCTACTCCTCTTCCTGCTTGAAGAGGTACTTGATGCAGTGCTTCTGGATCAGCAGGTTGGGGGCGCCTTCGCGATTCACCTTCAGGCAGTTGCGGTCGTACCACTCGATCCAGCCGCGGATCTCTTCGCCGTCCGTCATCATGATGACCATCGGCGTCTTGGAGTTCATCTGCTTGAGGTAGTAGAAGTTCTCGGCGTTGGTGCTTTCGGGCGGCGAGGTGCGCACGGGTTGCTGCTGCTGGCGGGCGTGATGGCCATTGCCGTTTCCGTTGCTCTTCGCGCGCTTGAAATCCGTCACCGCGCGGAACGGGCGGCGTCCGTTCGGCGAATTCCCATCCTCGTATGGCCTCGTCATCGGCATTGGCACCCCTCCGTTTCGTCGGAGGCCGACGTTGCGATTTACGTGCCTCCTCAATAGAATGCGCGCGGCTTCGCAGCAGGATCGACCCGCTGCCGGTGCTCGCTCCCGGGCGCCCGCCAAGCAAAGACAACCAAGCATTCTGTGTCGGAGGACTCCCTCTTGAATTCCGTCGTCTGCATTTCGCATGTTCCGGATACCGAGTCGCGCATCAAAGTCGCGGCCGGAAACAAGGTCGACGAGACCGGTCTCAAATTCATCGTCTCGCCGTATGACGAGTTCGCGCTCGAAGAAGCGATCCGTCTGAAAGAGAAGTCGGGCGGCGACGTCACCGTGCTCGCCTTCGGACCCGAGCGCGCGCAGCAGGCGCTCCGCGAGGCTCTCGCGCGCGGCGCCACGAAAGCCATGCACGTGAAGGGCGAGTCCAGCGACGCCGACTCGCTCGGCATCGCGAAGGTGCTGGCCGCCGCCATCAAGTCGATCCCGCACGATGTCGTGTTCCTCGGCAAGCAGGGCGTCGGCACGGACAACGGTCTGGTCGGCCCGATGGTCGCCGAGCTGCTCGGCTATCCGCAGGTCAACGTCGTCACGCACCTCGAAGTCGGCGACGGCAAGCTCACCGCGCATCGTGAGATCGAAGGGGCGGAGGAAGTGCTCGAAGCACCGCTGCCGGCGATCGTGACCGCGCAGAAGGGGCTCAACGAGCCGCGCTACTCCTCGCTCAAAGGCATCATGGCCGCGAAGAAGATCGCCATCGACACGAAGTCGGTCGCGGACCTCGGCCTCGACGAAAACGACATCCTCAAGCAGCGCGTAGTCGTCGTGTCGCTGGAGCTCCCCGCGGAGAAAACCGGCGGACGCAAGATCGACGGCGCGGACCCTGCGGCGGCGGCGGCAGAGATCCTCAAGTACATCCGCGAAGAAGCGAAAGCGCTGTAAGGGCTCGGAGAAATCATCATGGCTGGCGTACTCGTATTCACCGAAATCAAAGACGGGAAGCTGAAGAAGGCTTCGCGTGAAGCACTCTCGATCGGCCGCAAGCTGGCCGAGGCCGCGGGCGGCGAGCTGGTCGCGTTCGCGACGGATGCCGCTGCTGCGGCGGATGCAGGCCGCTACGGCGCGACGAAAGTCTATGTCGCCGCCGCCGGCGACTACGCGACGGAGCCCTACACGTCCGCAGTTGTGCAGGTCGTGAAGGACGTGCAGCCGTCGGTCCTGCTCTTCGCAGGGACGGCCAACGGTCGCGACCTCGCGCCGCGCGTTGCCGCGCGTCTGAACGTCGGCGTCGCATCAGACGTCGATCGTCTCGAGTGGACGGACGGCAAGCTGCGCGCGCGCCGTCCCGTGTACTCGGGCAAGGTCTTCGCGACGGTCGACGTCACCGGCACACCCGCGATCGCGACGACCCGTCCGAACGCGTTCCCCGCGGAAGAAGCGGGCAGCGGCGCCGCGGAAGTCGTGAACGTCACAGCGGCAACGGACAATCGCGTGAAGCTCGTCGAGACGAAGACGTCGGAAGCAGACGAGCTGACGATCGCCGAGGCGGACATCATCGTGTCGGGCGGCCGCGGTCTCAAGGAAGCGGGCAACTTCTCGTACGTGCGCGATCTCGCGCATGCGATCGGCGGCGCCGTCGGTGCGTCACGCGCGGTCGTCGACGCGGGCTGGATCGATCACCAGCATCAGGTCGGCCAGACGGGCCGCGTCGTCAGCCCGAACGTGTACATCGCAGCGGGCGTGTCCGGCGCGATTCAGCACCTCGCGGGCATGTCGTCGTCGAAGCACATCGTCGCGATCAACAAGGATCCCGAGGCGCCGATCTTCCGCGTCGCGGACCTCGGCGTGGTCGGCGATCTCTTCCAGATCCTCCCGCTCCTCACCGAAGAAGTGAAGAAAGCGAAAGCTCACTAATCGCGAAGAACTCGCGGCAAAAGAAAACGGCGGGCCGCGAAGCCCGCCGTTTTTGTTTGTCGGATGTGTTGTGAGTGTTACTGCTGGCCGGTGCCGACTTCGCGACCGTCGCGGAACACCGGACGATCGGGAGAGCCGAACGGCGGCTCGGTCTCGATGAGCTCTTCATCGACCGCGAAGCCGGCGCCCATCGACGACGGGATCCCGCCCGGATCTTCGCCGCAGCTCAGCGAGAAGCGGAGTACGTGGCGCGCCCAGGCGGCTTCGCACTCGTTCGAGACCTTCACGCGATAGATGCGCTGGCTGCGCGCAACGACGCGGCGGCCGTCGATGAGGACGAAGAAGTACTCGATCTCGTCGCCCGGATCGAACTTCGGCAGCACGACGCGCGACAGCGGTCCGTCGTTCACGCCTTCGACCGAGCACCAGTCCGTGGTGTTCAGGCGGCGGAAGTACGCGCGCAGCTCGCCTTTGCCTTCGACGGTCAACTGCATGAGCGGCAGCTCGCCGCCACGCGCGCAGGAAACCGGCGTGTATTGAATGCTTCCGCCGGCGCTTTGCGCGACGTTGTTCGACGGCGTGTTCGACTGCTGCGCACCCAGCGGGAGCGTCATCAGCAGCACTGCGGCGGCTAGTCTTTTCATGGCGAGCTCGATTCTAAGCCTTCTGACGCATAAAAAACCCCCGAACCCGCGTCAAAAATCCGTGGGGGCGCTCGGAACGTGGATCCGGATCGTACGGTAGTGTCCGGTTTTCGAGGACTGCACGCGGATTTTCGATGGTCAGCGCGGTCGCGACCTGCTCTCCGTAGCGCTGCTGGAGCAGCTCCGTCGCGGCGCGAACGTGCGGTGGACGCTTGCTCGTGTTGTGCGCGTCACTCGCGAGGAAGTGGATCATGCGACGCTCGAGAAAGACCTCGGATGCTTTTCGCGCTTCGGGTCCGAACTCGCCGAGGAGACTGCCGGCGGTGAGTTGCGTCTTCACGCCGTGGCCGATCAGCTCTTCGAGCAACTCGGGACGTCGCTGCAGGACGATGTTGCGCTCGGGATGCGCGAGGATCGGCGTCCATCCTTCGAGCTGTGCGCGATACAGCGGCTGCTCGAGCATCGGAGGAACGCTGTTTGCCGCGAGCTCGATGAGAACGTATTGCCCCCCCGCGAGCGGCACGATCGACTTGCCGCTGTTCAGCACTTCGACCATGTCGTGTGCGAAGAAGTATTCGGAGCCGAGTCGGAGGTCGATGATGCCGGAGACGCGCTGCTGCAGCTCTGCGAGTCGCGATGCGAGCTCTTTCGGGGGGAAGGTGCGCCAGCGTCCGCGCAGGACGTGCGGCGTGGCGATGATCGTCGTGATCCCTTCGTCCGCCGCCATGCGGCACATCGCCACTGCCTCGTCCCACTCGCGCGGTCCGTCATCGACGTCCGGCAGGCAGTGATGATGGATGTCGATCATCAGACGGTCTTACGCGATGCTGCCTGCTCCTCGTCGGACGCCTCGTAGTAGTCGTAGTAGCTCTTGCGGTACGTGTAGCCGTACTGCTTGAGATCGAGGTTGTTGAGGATCGCGCCGAGGACCGGGATGTTGGCCTGGCGAAGTTTTTCGGCGGAGCGCTGCACGAGCTCGCGCGGCGTCTGGCCGCCGTGCACGGTGAGCACGACGCCATCCGCATTCGCGGCGAGAACGACGGCGTCGGTCACGGCGAGCATCGGCGGCGAGTCGAAGATCACGAACGCGTACTTGCCGCGCAGCTCTTCGATGAGGTGCTTCATGCGATCGGACGCGAGCAGCTCGGACGGATTCGGCGGGATCGGACCCGAGAGAATCACCGAGAGGTTCGGGACGTCGGTCGGCTGGATGATGTCGTCCAGCGGGATGTTCGCGGCCAGATAGTTCACCAGGCCGAGGTTCATCTTGCCGCGGAAAACTTTCTGGAGGCGCGGGCGGCGGAGATCGGCGTCGGCGAGGATCACCGGTTTGCCCATCTGCGCGAGCACGGTCGCGAGATTCACGGACGTCGTGGTCTTTCCTTCGCGCGCGAAGGACGACGTGATGACGATGACTTTCGGCGACTTCGCCGACGCGAGCAGCAGCGACGTGCGGAATGCGCGATACGACTCCGCGACCGGCGAACGCGCATCGGTGTGGGGGATCAGCTCGATGCCCGGCTCTTTCTCGCCATCCGACTCGACCGCGCGAAGTCGCGACGGCGCCTTGTTGCCGTAGGTGTAGCTGCCCTGACGCGAGATGGTGCTCTGCGCCGGAATCACGCCCAGCGAAGCGAACTTCGTATGCTTCTCCAACTCCTCGGGCGTCTTGATCGAGCGATCCATGTACTCGAGGAAGAAGATCGCCGCGAGGCCCATGATCAGGCCGAGCGGAAATGCGCTCTGCAGATTCTTCTTCATCGACAGGTTGAACCGTCCGCCCGGCAGCGGCGCGTGATCGATCCAGTGGATGTTCGACGCGGCCGTACCTTTGAGTCGCGCGGTCACTTCGGTTTCGTTGAGTTGCTTCTGCAGCGAGGCGAGCATGCCCTGCTTCGTCTCGACGGCGGTGCGGAGATCGACGAAGCGTGCCGCGTCGATGTTCGTCTTCTGCGACTGCGAGCGCTGCGTCGCGTACGCGTTGCGCGATGCGCCGACGCGTGCGTTCGCCGCGGAGACATCGGCGCGCGCGGCTTCGAGGGCTTTGTCGTACGCCTGCTTCACCGCGACTGCGCGAGCGCTGCGCGTCTTCTCGATCGAGCTCGCGAGTTGCTGCATGACCGGATGCGCCTCGAGGTACTGCGAGCGCTTGTCGGAGTATTCGCGCTGCTGGCGCGACAGGTCTTCGCTGAGGCGCAGCACCATCGGATCGGACGACGCGACGGCTTCGGGGGACGTGCGCTGCAGTGAGTTGTACGCGGCTTCTTTCTCGAAGAGCGCGGCCGTCGCGACGGTGACGTCCTGGTTGAGCTGCAGGAGTTTCTGCGTCGCGGCGTCATCGCCGCTCTGACCGACGGAGACGAGGCCGCGGCTCTCGCCGTACGCCTGCATCTGCTGGCGGCTCAGTTCGAGGTCGGCCTGCACCGCGGAGATCTGCTGCGTGAGGAACGTGCTGGCTTGCTGAACGCTCTCGAGCTTCTTCGAGAGGTTCATGCGCATGAACGAATCGCCCCACGCTTCGGCGATCTTCTGCGCCTGCTTCGGCGACGTCCCGACGTACGAGATCTCGACGAGCGACGTGTTCGGAACGGGATCGACGGAGACGCCGGCGAGGATCGCGCCCGCGATGCCGATCTTGATTTGCGCGAGCTCCGCGGGTGTTTTGCCTGCGACGCCCGGCGGATAGAAGTCGGGATCGTTGTACAGCTTGTGATCGTCGACGACGCGCAGCGCGAGTCCGCGGCTGTGCAGCAGGACGTACTGCGTGCGGAGGAACTCCTGATCGGAAGAGGCGATGCCGAAGAGATCTTCGACCGTGACGGTCGGACTATCGCGCTCGATCTGAATCTGGATCGTGGAGCGGAAGAGCGGCTTGGAGAACCAGGACGCGAGGAACGTCCCGATCATGACGACGAGGAGGATGGCCGCGGCGATCTTCCACCGCTTCCTGATGACGTTCCAGTATTGAGATAGATGGATTTCGGGCTGGTTCGAGTTGAGATCCATGGTCGCCGTCCGTTCGTTCTATCTAAAAGATAGCCGCTTTGACGACGACAGTGTCGTTATCCCTCAGAACTTCGTCCGAACGACGGCCTTCGATGACCGCCCGGTAATTCACTTCGATCTGGCGTTCCTTGCCGTCCACGAGGCGCTTGATGACCGCCGTGCGCGAGGCGCGATCGGTCTGGCCGCCGGCATCGGCGATGGCCTGCAGCAGCGTGGGCGTCTGGGAACTGCGGAACTGCACCTTTCCGGGGCGCATGACTTCGCCCAGGATGTAGATCGTGATCGGAGTATCGATGGGGACGTTGACGAGGTCGTTCGGCGAGAGCGGAATGTTGAGGTCCGCGTTGCCCGTGACCATGAGCTCGTCGATGTTGATGGCGACCTGCTCGGAGAGTCCGTTGCGCGCGGTACGCAGCACGTACAGCTCTTTGCCGTGATTGGCGGTGAGACCGCCGGCCTGAGTGATGGCCTGGATGAGCGTGGTGTTGCCGCTGGCGCCGATGCGTCCCGGACGGACGACTGCGCCGACGACGGAGATCGGCTTGCTGGCGAACTCGACGACCTGCACCGAGACCGTGGCCTTCGGGAGGAAGTTCGCTTCGAGGATGTTCTCGAGCTTCGATTCGATCTGCGTGGAAGTGAGGCCGGCGACCTGCAGCTTGCCGACCACATTCAGGGCAATCTGACCGTCGTCACCGACGACAGCGCGCGCGCTCATGGTCGAGTCTTCGAGGACTTTGACGTCGAGCACGTCTCTCGCGCCGACGGGTGCGTCGGACGACAGAATCGGCAGCTCCTGCGCGACCATCGAGGCCGCGAGTGCCACCAGGATCAGGATCATGATTCCGCGAAGCTTCATTCTTTCCCCGAGCGCAAACGACGACTCCAGCCTTCCTCCCGACAGCAGCGCAGCGGGCGGGCTCCCTCTCGAAACGTATTGGACCGGGCGCACCTTACAGCCGTTTACGTGACATCCATGTCTTGAAGCGCGTCACCTGCCCGTGAAATCGCGCTCGCGACGATTGCTGTGTTATTTGAACCGACTACGGCGTGTAGGACAAGTGTAGGACGTACCGTATTCCGTCGTCTTCGTCACCGAAAGCCGTCGACTCGCGTTCATACCAGCCGACATCCAACCCGGTGCGGAGACGCTTGATGCCATACGAGAACCCGACGCTGGAGAACGAGTACTCGTCCATCCGCTTCAGTCCCGCGACTTCCGTCTCGTAGCGATCGCGCTCCCAGATGATGCCGGAGCGCAGCGTGAGACGGCGCGTGGCCGCGTACTCGACGCCCGTATGCGCGGACGTCGCGACGTAGAAGCTGTTGTCGTCGAAGATCGAGAAGCCGATGTCGCGGTCGCCGCCGACGCTGAAGTTCCAGCGCCCGTTGCCGCGCGACGCTTCCGCGCGCGCCAGGATGCCGTCGTAGTCGCGCTGGTTCGGATCGTCGAAGTCGAGCTTCATCGGACCGCCTTCCACGCGGAAGCTCGTGCGTCCGTTGTCGTACGACAAGCCGCCGCCGTAGTAGATGCGGTTGCTGTCCATGTACGTCGCGTTCTTGAAGCCGTAGTTGCTGACTTCGCTCGCGACGAACAGTGACGTGAGCGGGAAAGTTTTGTGATTGATGCTCAGACGCGCGTTGCGTTCGTTGCGCTCGAGCAGGTAGACCGGGATCTCGTCGCCGTTCGGACGCGTCGGCTGGAAGCGATCGTCCGGGTACTCGGTCTCGCGATAGCGCGCGGAGAAGATCGCGCTGGTGCGGCTCGAGTATTTGACCTCGCCCGCGACGCCGGTCTCGTTCTCGACCTGCGTGGCCAGACGGTTGATGTCCGCGACGTGCGCACGCAACTGATCGGACTTCAGCGTGTAGACGTCGAGGTAGAGGTGGTTGAAGAGGAAGTGCGCGTCGGCACGCGCGAGGTAGTTGAGCTGGCGCTGTTCTTTGTTCTGGTTGAAGAAGCTGTAGCCCGGCGTGAACTCGGCCGAGAAGATGGTCTTCTTGTGGGGAACGAAGTAGAGGCGATGCGGCGCTTCGACGCTGAGCGAGAGACCGCTCTCATCGCCGGTCGGGACGTAGGACGACTGCGTGTATCCGGCGTCGGCGATGCGGAATCGGGAGAGGAGGTACCACGGACCGTTGTGGAAGTTGGCTTCCTGCAACTCGCCGGTGACCTTCTTCGCGCCAAGAAGCTCGGGGTCTCGATCGCGCAGACGTTGATCCGTCTGCGCCGAGGCGAGCAAGGGGATCATGATTGTGATTGCGACCGTAAGGACGCGCTGGCTCACTCCACCCACAGACATTTCCTCCACGCCGCGCTGAAGCTGACGGGGCAGTGTAGCACGCAACCCGTTTGTCGTCCGTACATTACGTCCGTATTGCCTGAACAACGCTCAGGAAATGACCCACGTCCGGGGCTACAATCGCCATACGCATGCAGGCGCACCGATGGACAGCGACGGCCGAAGCCGCATGCCTTGCTCTCTTCTTCGCGTGGCTGATCTGGCTCCCGATGCCTTTCGGCTCTGTGGTCGAGAAGGCGCGACTTCCGCTGATCGCCGTGCCGCTCGCGCTCCTCGTTCTCGCCGCGCTGCTGCGACTCTGGGCGACGCGCGATCGGACGAACGCCGCGCAACCGACACGCCCGTGGCTGATCTGGGGCAACGGCGCGCTTTTGTTCATCGCCGCGGGCGCGCTGCAACTCGTGCCGCTGCCGCCGTCGCTGCTGCAGCTCGCGTCGGATGAATCAGCGCGGATCTGGAACGGCGCGGCGCGCGTCGCCGCACTCGCGGGCGTGCCGACGAGCAACCTGCATCCGATCACCGTCGATCCGCAGCAGACGACGTTCGAGGTCCTCCGACTCTGCGCGCTCTTCGCGACGTTCACGGTCGCCGCGCTGCTGATCCGCAATCACGCGCGACGTCGCGCGCTCGCGATCGCGTTGTGCCTCGGCGCCGTGTTCGAAGCGTTGTACGGACTACGCGAGGCCGCGCTGCAGCGCTACGAGATCTGGGGCTGGGTGAACAAGCTCATCTTCCATCGCGTGACCGGCACGTTCGTGAACCCGAATCACTTCGGCCACTACGTCGCGATCATCCTGCCGATGGCGCTCTTTCTCGCCGCCGCCGATTGGCGCAGCGCCGGCGATCGCGACACGCCTCACCTGCGTCGCATCGCGCTCGTCTTCGAGCACAGCGGACTGCGCACGTCGTTCGCGCTCGTCTCCGCGTTGCTCTGCACGACGGCGCTGCTGCTCTCGCAGTCGCGCGGCGCGATGGTCGCGGCGGCCGCAGGGATCCTGTTCACGATCGCGCTGCTGCCCGGCAAGCGCGTGGCGCGCATCGGCTACGCGACCATCGCCGGCATCGCGCTCATCACCAGTCTCGTCCTCTTCCTCGGCACGGAACGCACGTTGCGCCGCTTCGTCCCGACCGACATCGAAATCAACGCGCTCGACGGACGACGCATCGCGGTGCGTGCCGGCATCGACATCTGGAATCGCTTCCCGATCTTCGGCAGCGGTCTCGGCACATTCGAACGCGTCGTGACGATGGATCAGAAGGAGGGGCTCGACCTCACGTATCACCACGCGCACAACGACTACATCGAGATCGCGGCGACGGCGGGAACGCTCGGCGCGGTGATCGCGCTGGTCACGTTCGCGGGAGGTTACGTCTGGCTGCTGCGCATGACGTTCGGCGTGGCGTCGCGCGAGCTTTCGTGGCGGCGTCGCGCGTTTCAGGCCGCGGCACTCGCGAGTCTCACCATCGCCGCGATTCACGCGCTGTTCGATTTCAACTTCTACATCCCCGCGAATCCCGCGACGCTGATGGCGATGGCCGGCGCCGCGGTGGCGTCAATCGATCACGACAAACGCAACCGGCGTGTCTTCGCCGGCGCGCCGGAAGCGTCCGTCGATGCTCAGGACAAACGCAGCCGGCGCTGAACGCCGTTGCGCGTCGCGCGATTCACGAGTCGCAGCTCGATGCGTTGCAGGCCCGCGCCCGGATTGAACGTGAAG
>DASVNL010000124.1:0-2111 GCA_036383875.1 Thermoanaerobaculia bacterium | reverse complement strand
TCCGAAGTGGCCTTGCGCGAGGAACTCGGTGAGCACGATCTGATCGAGCGTCGGAGAGAAGAGATCGATCGATTCGCGATGGCGGATGAAGTCATCGACGAGATCGCGCGGCACGACGAGATAGCCGATGCGCAATGACGGAAAGAGAACTTTGCTGAACGTGCCGATGTAGATGACGCGGGCGTTCGTGTCGAGACCTTGCAGCGCGCCGAGGGGGCGGCTGGCGTAGCGATACTCGCTGTCGTAGTCGTCTTCGAGAATCCAGCCGCGCGTGCGTCGCGCCCACTCGAGCAACGCGAGCCGTCGCGACACGGTCATCGACATGCCGAGCGGGTACTGATGCGACGGCGTGACGTACACCGCGCGCACGTCCTTCTTCGACAACGCCTCGACGTCGATCCCTTCGTCGTCGACGCGCACGGGGACGAGTTGTGCGCCGTTGCGTTGCAGCGCGTCGTGCGCACCCGGGTAGCCTGGCTCTTCGATCGCGACCTTCGTGCCGCGTCCGAGGAGTGCGAGTGCGCAGACCTGCAAGGCCATTTGCGAGCCGGAGACGATCAGCACTTGCGACGCGTCGCATTGCACGGAGCGCGCGGTGCGCAGGTAATCCGCAATCGCAACGCGCAACGGCGCGTAGCCGGCGGGATCGCCGTACGCCATCTCTTCGACGCGCATCGTCTTCGCGTGCTTCGCGACAAGACGCGACCAGAGCTTGAGCGGGAAGTGATCGAGTGCGGGGAGGCTCACGCGAAACGGTCCGAGTCGCGCGGACTCGCGTGGCAGCGCATTCGACGGACGCGACGCATTTGCGCGCGGCGCTTCCGCGAGCTCGTCGGGGATCGACGCGCTGACATACGTGCCCGCGCCCGTGCGACCTTCGACGTAACCTTCGTGCAGCAACTGCTCGAATGCGTTGACGACCGGCAGGCGTGAGATGCCGAGCTCCGTGGCCAGCGCGCGCGTGGACGGCAGGCGTTCGCCGGGACGCAAACGCCCGGCGAGAATCGCGGCGCGATAGCCGTCGTAGATCTGCCGGTAGTACGGCGTCGCGGAGTCCGGCGCGAACGGGAAAGTGGTCATGCTCATCGGCGATAAATTGGTCATCGCGAGAGTACCACCGCGCGGCTAGCATCGCCTCATGAGCAACCACGATTTCGACTTTCTGTTCGGGAGCTGGACCGTCCACAACCGCAAGATGAAGGCGCCGCTGTCCGGCACGCAGGAGTGGATGGAGTTCGCGGCGACGAACGTCGCGCGTCCGGTCTGGGGCGGCGCCGGAAACATCGACGAGTATTCAGCACCCGACTCGCCCCTCGGTCCGATCAACGGCATGACCGTCCGTCTGTACGACGAGCAGTCGAAGCAGTGGGCGATCTACTGGGGCAACAAGAAAACCGGCCGGCTCGATGTGCCGATGTTCGGCGCGTGGAAGGACGGCGTCGGCGAGTTCTACGACCAGGAGCTGCTGCACGGCCGCGCGATCTACGTGCGTTTCCTCTGGACCAACGAGTCGCCGGACAAGGCGCGCTGGGAGCAGTCGTTCTCCGACGACGGCGGCAAGACGTGGGAGACGAACTGGATCATGGAGTTCACGAGGAGCGCGTCGTGATCGCGGAGCTGCGGCAGTACACGTTGCATCCCGGTCAGCGCGACACGCTCGTGTCGCTGTTCGAGCGCGAGTTCCTCACCACGCAAGCCGACGCCGGCATGCCCGTCCTTGGTCGCTTCCTCGATCTCGGCGACGCCGATCGTTTCGTCTGGCTGCGCGGATTCCCCGACATGGAGCGTCGCAAGCAATCGCTCACGTCGTTCTACGACGGCCCTGTGTGGCGCGCGAATCGCGACGCTGCGAACGCGACGATGATCGACTCCGACGACGTGCTGCTGCTGCGTCACGTCGACGGCACGTACGACTTCGACGGCGGCACGTACGCGTTGATGGTCTATTCGTTCGATGCGGTCGATGACGCGCTCGTCGGCGCGGTGCGCGATGCCGTGCAGCCGCTCGTGTTGCTGCGCACGGAGGAAGTGGAGAACAACTACCCGCGACTGCCGGTGCGTCAGGGCGAGCATGTGATCGTCGCGATCACGCGCGAGCCGCGCGAGTTGCC
>DASVNL010000123.1:0-9805 GCA_036383875.1 Thermoanaerobaculia bacterium | reverse complement strand
AAGCCTTGCACCGGATGAAATTGTCGTGCAGCGCCATGGAGAGATCTCTACGACCTCACTGTTGCCAGCGACGGCGATCCGGTCTCGACGGAACGTCGCCTAGTCGTGGCCAATTCAGAGAATGCCATCCGACGGTTCGCCTAAAGCAGAACATCGATGAGCCTCTTGGCGCGCCGATACGATCAGGTTTTGCGTTCGAGCGGTCCGCTTCTCGCGATGGCCGAGAGAGATGAATCTGGGGACTGACGACGGACGGTCTAGTCGCGGATGAGGCGGCCAAGCTGCTACTCGAACTCCAACTTGCTGGTCATCATTTACGCACACTCCTTCAGTGGCTGAACCGCCAACGACCTGGGGCGACGCGAAGTCGACGACGCCTGCAGGCGCGCCTTCGGCGAGGCACGGGAAGCACAAACGATGGAGAGTGCCAGTATCCATCGTGCCCCGAACGACGTCCCACATTGCCCCTTGACACGATCCCACTTTAGACTTAATCTAACTCGCGACACATGACAGATCTCGGCACGGTCTTGAGGGAACGCGGGATTCAGCCCTCCGCGCAGCGGGTGGCGGTGGCGGAGTACGTCCTCCACACCGACGAGCATCCGTCTGCCGACCTCGTCCTCAGCCGGGTGCGCGAGAAGTTCCCCTGGATCTCTCGCGCGACCGTTTACAACACACTCAACCTCTTCGCGGACAAAGGGCTGCTTCGCCGGCTCACGATCGCGGAAGACAGCGTCATCTTCGACTGCCGTACAGAAACCCACCACCACTTCATCGACGAGCAGACCGGTGCGATTCACGACGTTCCGTGGGATCGCGTGCAGGTCTGCAACATCGACACACTCGGCGAGTTCGACGTGCACGACTACCAGGTCGTGATGCGTGGCACTCGCCGGCAATAAACACAAGGAGAGATATCCCCCATGTTGACCGTTGGCGATCAGTTCCCCAAGTTCAAGCTCCAGGCAAATGTCAGCCGCGAAAAAGGCAAGGAATTCAAGGAAGTCACGAGCAAAGACTTCGAAGGCAAGTGGCTCGTCTTCTACGCCTACCCGAAGGATTTCACCTTCATCTGCCCCACCGAGATCGTCGAGTTCGGCAAGCACACCGCCGACTTCGCGGATCGTGACGCCGTGGTTCTCGGCGGCTCGACCGACAATGAGTTCTCGCACCTCGCGTGGCGCAATGCCCACCCGGATCTCGCCGATCTTCCGACGCCGCTCGTCCACATCAACCCGGACCTCGCGAGCCAGCTCGGCATCATCCACAAAGAAGGCGGCGTGGCTCTTCGCGTGACCTTCGTCGTCGATCCGACCGGCGTCATCCGCTCGGTCAGCGCGTATGACCTCTCGGTCGGCCGCAACGTCGGCGAAGTGCTTCGCACCCTCGACGCGCTCCAGACCGACGAGCTTTGCCCCTGCAACTGGAAAAAGGGCGAAGACACGATTCAGGTGGCGTAACGATGTCCGCGCCAGTGAGAACACTCGAAGAGTTGCGCGCCTCGATTTCCGAGCCTGCGCGTGACATCAAGTTGAACCTGCAGTCCGTATTGCAGCAGGGTCCTCTCACGCCGGCGCAGCGGTGGGGCGTGGCGATCGCTTCGGCGGTCGCCACCCGCAACGCCGAGCTGCGCGACGCACTCATCGTCGAGGCGCGCAAGGAAGTGGATGCGTCCGTCATCGACGACGCGCTCGCCTCCGCCGCGCTCATGGCGATGAACAACGTCTACTACCGATTCCGGCATCTCGTCGGAAAGCCGTCGTACTCGCAGATGCCCGCGCGGTTGCGCATGCAGCGCATCGCGAAGCCGCTGACCAACAAGGCGGACTTCGAGCTGTTCTGCCTCGCGGTGAGCGCGATCAACGGCTGCGAGATGTGCATCCGCTCGCACGAAGAGGTCGTCCTCAATGGCGGCCTCACCGAGGAGCAGGTGCATGATGCGATTCGCGTCGCGGCGACGATCAATGCGGCCGCGGTCGCGATCGAGCTACCCGTGCTCGAAGCTGTGACTGTCTAGTTGAACTCGCGGGCCGCAAGGCCCTACTGTTGATAACCGGCGGGCCGCAAGGCCCGCCGTTCTCGCAGCGCCTTCGTCACGCCGCGGTGACACGGGATGCACAGTGTGCGGATGTTCTCGAGATTCGAGTCCCCACCCTCGACGACCGGCAGGATGTGATCCGCTTCCCACCACGTCTTGCGGCCTTTGTGAATCACGCCGTTCTGCTGCAGCGATTTCAGCTCGCGCATCCGGTCCGCGAACTTCATCCGCATCACGCGACGCCGCAGCTTGTGCATGTCGTCCTTGCACAGCGCACAGACGCCGCGATCGCGCTCGAACACACAGTCGCGCAGATACGACGAGCTCGACCGCAAGCGCCATTCGTGCACGCATGCGTCGGAACAAAACGTCCGGCGCCGGCCTGACACCGGCGTCTTGCACCATCGGCACGGCGCGCGCTCCACACCCATCACGCCGCAATTGTACGCAGTCGGCATTCGCCTTGAAAAAGCGAAGAGCGAAGGACCGACATCATGCGCAAAACACTTCTGGCATTGAGCACCGTCGTCGTACTGGCGGCCTGCAGTACGAATCCGGCAACCGGCCGGCGCGAGTTCAATATCGTCCCCGAGTCGCAAGAAATCGCGATCGGGCAACAGTCTCATCCTGAAATCCTCCGCCAGTACGGCGTGTACGACGAGAAACCCGAGCTGACGCGGCTCGTCGATCGCGTCGGACATCAGCTCGCATCGGAATCGGAGCGTCCCAATCTCCCCTGGACGTTCACGATCCTCGACACGCCGATGGTCAACGCGATGGCGTTACCCGGCGGCTACATCTACATCACGCGCGGCATGCTGGAGCGGATCAACTCCGAAGACGAACTCGCCGGCGTCCTCGGCCACGAGATCGCCCACGTGACCGCGCGACACGCGGCGCAACAGATCTCCCGCCAGCAACTCGCGCAAGTCGGGCTCGTCCTCGGCGCCGCCGTCGCCGGACCGCAAGCTGTACAGCAATACGGACAGTTCGCCGAGCTCGGACTCGGTCTCCTCTTCCAGCGCTACTCGCGTGGACAGGAAACGCAGGCCGATCTCCTCGGCACCGGCTACATGGCCGAGGCGCGATTCCATCCGATTGGTGCGGAGCGGATGCTGCAGACGTTGGCGCGACTCGACAAGAACCCGACCAGCGGCCTCGATCGCTACTTCATGTCGCACCCCGACCCAGCCAAACGCGTGCGCGACGTGCATCAGAAAGTGACCGAGCTGCAAGGCATGACGTCGTCCGGTGCGTACGATGCGCCCGATCGCAACTCGTTCGTGCAACTCCTCGACGGCATCGTCACCGCGAACAGCACGACGCACACCGTCATCCGCAACAACACCGTGTACGACCGCGATCACGGCTTCGTGATCGAAATCCCGCGCGGCTGGGAAGCGTCGACGCAGCCCGGCGTGATGTTCGCGTTGCAGCCGAGCGGCAACAACGCGACGTCGTACTTCGTCGCGCAGGAAGTCGAAGCGAATCAACTGCAAGGCCGCAACGCGCAGGACGCGATTCGCGCGCGGCTGCAGCAGATGGGATTGCAGTACGCAGGCTCACGCGAAGCGCGCACCGCGAGCGGCGAACGGTTCGCCGTCGACGTGTGGCAGGGGCAAACGCAGGCCGGCGTGGTCGGCGTCGAGACGACGCAGTTCGTGCACGGCGATCACGTCGCGGTGATGATGTTCGTCTCCCCCGCGATCAACTCCCGCACCAGCGCCCTCGGCGATCTGCTCAGCCAGACGCGCATCCGTCCGCAGGAAGCGCGTGCGATCAACCCGCCGCGCATTCGCGTCGGCACCGTGCGCAACGGCGAGTCGTGGGCGGACATCGCGCGACGCTCGACCGGCAACGCTGGCGATGCCGAGGCTGTCGCGAACCTCAACGGATTCGATCTCAACTCGACGCCGCAGGCCGGCATCCTCGTGAAACTGCCGGAGGAAGTCGCGGTCGACTAATCCTTTCGAACGTTCGAACCGTGAAGGTGCACGATCTTCCACGTTGCACCTTCACGTTTCAGAACGAACGTCCGTCGCGACGTCACGTTCGGATTCGTCGTCTGGAACGTGACGATCGCGGCGTCGTCGCCGAGCATGTCCGTGCGCAGCGACTCCGGCGCGGGCATCCCCTTCCCTTTCGCGTTCGCCATCTGCGCGAACAGCGAGGTGAACGTCGCCTCGATCTCCGCGCGACCGTTCGCGCGCAGCGGACGGTCGTTCATCGGAAAGAAGATCGTCGCCTCGTCGTCGAACAACGCGACGATCTTCGGATCCGCATCGTTGAGCGCGGCGAGAAACGCCTCGACCGTTTGCGCAGGCGTCGACGTCGCGATCGCGAGCAACAGCACGAACGCAAACATCAGCGCGACGCCGCTTTCGAGATCGACGCGAACTCCTCGTCGCTCAGTCGAATCTTCTCCGCTTCCATGTTTTCTTCGAGGTGCTTCACCTTCGACGTACCAGGAATCGGCAGCATCACCTTCGAGCGCTGCAGCAGCCACGCGAGCGCGACTTGCGCCGGCTTCGCGTGATGCTTCGCCGCGCTCGGACCGAGCGGGCCGCCTGGATTCGCGAGCTTGCCGACAGCGAGCGGGAACCACGGGATGAAGCCGATGTTCTCGCGTTCGCAGTAGTCGAGCACCGGCTCCCACTCGCGATCGCCGAGGTTGTATCGATTCTGCACGGAGACGACGGGGAAGAATTTGCGGGCGCGCTCGATCTGCTCGATCGTCACTTCGGATAGCCCGAGGTGTCGCACCTTTCCTTCTTTCTGAAACTGCGCGAGCGTCCCGAATTGATCGGCCTCGGGCACGTTCGGATCGATGCGATGCAGTTGATACACGTCGATGCGATCGAGCTTCAGGCGACGCAGACTGCCTTCGAGCTCCTCGCGCAGGCGTTCCGGTCGCGCGTTCATCGGCCACTGATTCGGACCCGTGCGATCGAGACCGCCCTTCGTCGCGATCACGAGTCCTTTCGGATACGGATACAGCGCCTCGCCGATCAACTCCTCGCTCACCTGCGGACCGTACGACTCCGCCGTGTCGATGAGATTGACGCCTAGCTCGATCGAGCGTCGCAGCACCGCGATCGCTTCGTCGCGATCCTTCGGCGGACCCCACACACCTTCGCCGGTGATGCGCATTGCGCCGAAGCCGAGTCTGCGAACCGGAAGATCGCCACCAAGGTTGAATTCAAGATCAGTCACGATTGAGAACCTCCACACTGTTTGCGCCAAACGAACGTCCGAGCTCCTGCACTTCGCGCTCCAGGCGCGGCACAGTCTTGCGCATCTCTTTCCCCATTGCGAAGTCGCCGAAGCGGCTGTTGAGAAATTGGCGGATCGCGGCGTAGAACGCGAGCGAGCGCGGCACGAACAACTTGCGCTTGCGCTTCACGATCCCTTCGACGATCGCCGCAGCGCAGACCGGCAACGGCGTGACGCCGCCGAACGGTCCCGGCAGTTTCGACAGCATGCGATCGAAACTGCGTAGATCGTGACGTGTGTCATTCACGAGATCCGTGTCGATCCAGCACGGATGCACGCTCCCGACTGCGACACCCTTGTGCGCGTTTTCCATGCGCAGTCCATTCGCGAAATGCTCGACGCCCGCCTTTGCCGCGGCGTACGTCGAGATCCCCGGCGACGTCACGATCGCGGCGGCGGACGACATCAGCAGGATGTAGCCCTTGCGCGCGGTGACGTGCGCGAGGGTCGCGGAGACCGTGCGGATCACGCCGATGAGATTCACTTCGACGACGCGCGCGAGCACGTCGGGCGGTGCGATCGAGACCGTTCCGTTGCTCGCGATGCCTGCGTTCGCGAAGACGACGTCGATGCCGCCGAACTTGTCGACCGTCGCCTGCACGGCGCGATCGAGTGACGCCTGATTCGTGACGTCCGCCTCGGCCCAGAGATGATCGGGACCGAGCTCCGCGGCCAACGCTTGCAGGCGATCGGGCTCGAGTCCGACGAGCGCGAGTTTCGCGCCGCGTTGCGCGCACATCCGCGCAACCTCGGCGCCGATGCCGCGCGCCGGTCCGGTGATGAAGATGACCTGGTCTTTCATGCGCGAAGAATACGCGTGATAACCTCCCTTGCGTCCATGCTTACCGTGCTCATCGTCGATGACAACGTCTCGTTTCGCATGCAGGCGGCGCGTTTGTGTGCGGCAGAAGGCTTCGGAACCGTCAGTGCGGGATCGCTTGCGGAGCTCGCGAACGTCCTCACCACGTCGACGCCCGATCTCGCGCTCGTCGACATCGAGCTCCCGCAGATCCCCGGCCATCGCCTCGGCTCGCTGATTCGTTCGCGCCAGAACATTCCGATCGTCCTCGTCTCCGCGCTCGATGAAGGTCACGTGCGACGCTTGTTCGAAGCATCGGATGCGGACGGCTGGATCTGCAAACCGCTCACGCGCGACAAACTGATCGGCGCGATCACGCGCTTCGTCGTCGCGAAGAAACGTCGCGAGGATGTGATCGCAGAGGAACTCGCGCCTGCCGATGCAACGCGCCCGTCGAAGACGCGCGTGCTGCTCGTCGAAGACGAGCCGATGATCACCGATCGCATCGAGTCCGCGCTCGCGTCGACCTGTTCCGTCGCGACCGTGACGGATGGTGACGTCGCGATTCAGCATCTGATGAAAGGTCAGTACGACTGCATCCTGCTCGACTTGATGCTGCCCCATCTCAGCGGCTTCGACGTGTTGCGGCATCTCGTCGTGCGTCGCAGCGATCTGCTCAAGCGCACGTTCATCATGACCGCGGCAACGGACGAGTCGCTGCAGTTCATCGATCGAAACGCCGTCGGTGGCGTGCTGCGCAAGCCTTTCGAAGTCGGCATGCTGCCCGACCTCATCGCGGCCCTTCCGGCGTAGCTTCATGTCGCGTCCCGCCCGCATCGCCGGCGCCGTCGCGATTCTGTCGATCGCGGTGCGTACGTACTTCGCGTTCCGCTGGTACGGCTTTCAAACCGGCGACGATCTCGAGATCGCGGAGGAGGCGTTTCGCGTCGCGATGGGACTCGTGCACGAGCCGTGGTCGATTCGCAATCTGCTCGTGCCTGACGTCCTTGTCGCGCCGTTCGTGAAACTCGCGGCGTGGTGCGGCGTGCACGATCCGCTGCTGCTCGCGGGCTTCGCGCGCGTGCCGTTCCTCATCCTCGGCGCGATCAACATCGCGCTCGTCTTCTTCCTCGGCCGTCGCTGGTACGACGAACAGACCGCGGCGATTGCGGCGTCGCTGTACGCGTGTCACTGGATTCCGCTCGTCTACGGTAGCTCGTCGTATCCGCGCACGTTCGCCGTGACTTGCATCCTCGGCGCAGTGCTGCTGCTCGATCGCGCGAAGCCGTCGCTGACGTTCATCGCCGGATTGCTCGCCGCACTTGCGGTGACGACGCGCTACAGCGAGGCGATCTTCGTCGCGTCGCTGCTCGTGATCGTGCGCGGACGTCGCAACGTCGCCGCGCTCGTCGCCGGATTCGCGCTCGGCGTCGTCGTCTTCGTCGGACTCTACGATCGCATCACGTGGGGCCGGTGGTTCGCCAGCGCGATCC
Source organism: Thermoanaerobaculia bacterium (assembly GCA_036383875.1). Taxonomy (GTDB): domain Bacteria; phylum Acidobacteriota; class Thermoanaerobaculia; order Gp7-AA8; family Gp7-AA8; genus QHVT01. Next base: position 2,199 of record DASVNL010000123.1, on the reverse strand, counting down.
AGTTCGCACAACTCACGTTCAACCAGCGCGATGCGTCGTCATTGAACGTGCGACAACCTGTGTGGTGGTACTTCACCAGCCTGCCGCATTGGATTCCGCTGACTGCGCTGCCGCTCTTGATCGTCGCGACGGTTCGCGGCGAATTGCGCCGCTTCATCGCGTTCATCGCGATTCCGCTGCTCGTGCTCAGCGCGATCTTTCACAAAGAGCTGCGTTACCTGCAGGTCGTGATTCCGTTCGTCCTGCTGCTCACCGCCGCAGGATTTCGCACGTGGCCACATCGACGCGCGGTCGCGATCGCGTTGCTCGTCCTCGCCTTCCCGCTCGCGCTCGGACGCGCCGGCGGAGTCACGCGACGTTCGACGAACGCGGTCGATGCCGCGTTGTGGATCTCGCATCAACACGCGAAAGGCATCGCGTTGTCGCAAGCGTGGGCGTACGGCGGCCGACTCTTCCTCGGCAACGACGTCGCGATGTCCGACGTCGACATCCCGCCGCGCGCCGAACGCATTCGCGCGCTTCCGCCAGACATCACGCTCGTCGGCGTCTACACGAGCGAGGCGGACGAGCGCGTGCTGCGGGAAAGTGGATTCGCGAAAGCGCGGACGTTCGCGGATCGCGGCGGCCGCTCGGTCACGATCTATCGGCGTTGAGGCGAGCCATCGCCGCGCCGAACCATCCGGTGCGCAGCGATTCCTCCGCGATGTTCGACAAATACGGCTTGATGTCGAGGATCGGCGTGTTGTCGAGCATGTCGATCCCGCGGACGTGCAGGCGATGTCCGTCGCGGCCGAGGAGCTCGACGATCGTGAGTCCGATCGGATTGGGGCGGCGCGGCGCGCGCGTCGCGAACACGCCATGCGCCTCCGTGTCCGACGGCGGATTGGCCATCAGGTCGAAACCGTCGGAGCGATCGAACGCCCAGATCACATAGAGATGTGAGAAGCCGTCGATGTCGGTCAGTCCCTGCTCGAGCTCGGGCAGGATCTCGAGGAAGCCGTCGGCGTCGTGCTTCGCATATGGCCCTTTTGGAATCTGTGTTTTTTCCATATAGCCGCTGCGTACGAATCCGATCGGGCGCATGTTGATGTCCATGAGCGCCGATTCTACGGCTCAGCTCCCCATCCGTAACGTGACTTCATGGGGTCGCTGTGGAACAATGCCGTGGGTCCCGGTTCTCAACTTATTCAACCTTGGTGGGTCATGCGTTCATCGGTGAGAAACTTCGTTCTCCTGCTCGCATTCGTGGCAGCCGTGCCTCTGCACGCCGGCAGCGCGATGGCGAAGCTCTCTGGGATTGCCGACGGCAACACGTTGCTCGTCACCCTGCGCGGTAAAGAAATCAAAGTTCGCATGCACGGCGTCGCGGTTCCGCCGAATGACGACAAACGTCCGATCCTGCAGCGCCTGAACCGGGAATCCAGTGCATTTCTGAAGAAATATCTCGAGGACGGCTGGGTATACCTCGAATTCCCCGAGGGATCGGCGAAGACGGATGCGGACGGCTATGTGCCGGCGTTCGTTTATCGCGGCAGCGACGCCGTGTTCCTCAATGAGAAGGTCGTCTCGGCCGGTCTCGCGCTGGTGAACAAAAAAGAGAAGAACAGCTTCACCGACGACTGGCTCGCGCATCAGGAAAACGCGAAGTCCGCACAGCGCGGGATCTGGGGATCATTCGAAGACGGCGAAGGCGAGCGCATCGCATCCGGCGTCCCGCAAGGCACGTACCTCGGCGTTCCCGGCGCGACCACGAGCCGCTACGGCGGCAGCTCGTACGTCACCACCTGGATCATCTTCTTCTATTGATCGTCCTCATTGCGGATAACGCAACGTGACTTTCTGCGTTGCGTTGTCCGTCTCCGAAATCATCGCCCAATACTGACCCGCCACGCGCGGCCGCACGCGACCATCGCTGTCCAACCCGAGCACGGCAGATGCGGCAGGATCACGATGCAGCCCGCGGAGAGCGGCGCATCCGCGAAATACGGATAGCTTTCGTCCGTCCCCTCACGACGATCGACGGCGAGCGTGAATCGCGCCGGACTGGTAACGAAGCCCGGCTGATACTCGATGACGACGTCGACATCCCCCGGTGTGCCGTCGACTTTGAACACTGTGAGCTTCAATCGCGACGACATCGTCGTGATCGGCACATTGAGAATCACGATCGGGCCAGTGCGAAATTGATCAGAACGGACG
>DASVNL010000122.1:0-7400 GCA_036383875.1 Thermoanaerobaculia bacterium | reverse complement strand
AGACGAAACGCGCGCGCTCGTCAGCGCGATCGATCCTCACGCCGACACGCGCCGGATCTTCGCGGAGAGCGGCGGCAATCCTCTGTACGCGATCGAGCTCGCGCGTTCGCGCGCAGGCGACAACTCGGGCGGGATCTCGCGACTCATTCGCGATCGCGTCGAGCGTCTGCCCGACGACGCCGCCGAGGTTCTCCGCTGGTGCGCAATCCTCGGCCTGTCCTTCTCCGTGCGACATCTCGAGCAGGCCGCGGGCCGCGCGGTCGAGCCGTTGCTGCGCGCGCTCGACGTGCTCGAACGTCAAGACTTCATTCGCGCGGAGCCGTCACGCAAGGACGTGTATGCGTTCGCGCACGACGTCGTGCGTCGCGCGGTGTATCAGGACCTCACCGAGGCGCGACGACGGCTGATGCATCTGCGCGTTGCGGGGATCCTTCCCGATGCCGCGGAGATCGCGCATCACGCCGCACTCGGCGGCGACGTCGCACTCGCGGCGCGCTCATGCGTCGAAGCGGGACGACGCTGTTTGCGTTTGTTCGCGGGTGCGGAAGCCGATGCGCTCGCGCGTCGCGGATTGCAGTACGCCGCGACGTTGCCCGAACGCGAGCGCGTGCCGCTGCAGCTCGAACTGCACGAGATCCGCATCGCGGTGCGACGTCCGCAGCAGCTCGACGAGATTGCGACGGAGATCGAGCGACTCGCGGAACGCGCACTCGATCTCGACCTCGCCGAATACGCGCGACTCGGGTTTCACATCCTCGCGTACTTGCGATGGGAAGTCGGCGGTACCGAGGATGCGCGGCGGCACATGATGCGCGCGGAGCTGGTGAGTCGGAGCGGGGACGCGTCGCAGCGCATCGTCGCGATGGCCGAGGCGGCGCGATGTCTGGTGTTGCTCGAACGCGATCTGCCGCGCGCGGAGGCGATGGTGCTCGAAGCAGGTGCGTTGTCGCACCGCGCGGGATTCGAGCCGGTCGCGATCCCGGACGCGATCGGCATGTTGCGTTTGCATCAGCGCCAGTTCGATCAGGCGCGCGAGCAGTTCGAGCATGCGCTCGAAATCGCGCGCACCACGCGCGATCGTCTCGAAGAGTTCGGCGCCATGGAGCATCTCGTGATGACCGACTTCGAGTCGGAGGCGTATGCACGCGGCGCGATGCTCGCGGATCAGATGATCGTGCTCGCGGAAAAGTTGCGAGAAGGGAGTGAAGCGCCGATCGCGAGTGCGCTTGCGGCACTCTGTCGTTACGCGAACGGCGAGGACGCGTCGCGCGACGCGCTGAATCGCAGCATCGACGCGTTGCGCGCCGTCGATGCGAAACAGCGGCTCACCTACGTGCTCACGCGGGCGGCTGCAATCGACGCGCGTCGTGGCGACGTCGAGAGTGCGCGCATGCGGGCCGAAGAGGCTTTACGCTTTGCGGAGATTCTGGAGCGGCCGAGCGACGTTGTGCGTGCGCGTGCGGTGCTGGAGAAGGGAGCGAGTTGATGGAGATCGTGCTGGTCGAGAGGTCATTCGATGAGCCCGTGCAACTCGAGGCGTTGCAGGCCGCGGAGCGCGGCGCGTCGTGGTGCCTCGAGATGCATCGCGTCAAGTTCCTCCACACGTACGTGTCGAAGGACGGCAAGCGGATGATCTGCGTCTACGAAGCACCCGACGCGGAAGCGGTGCGCAAAGCGAACGAGACGTCGAAGATCCCGTTCGATCGCGTGTACACCGTGTCGAAGCACGCCGCTACTTGATGTGAATGCGCTTCTTCGTCGAGAGACGCCCGCCGTTCGCCTCGATGGTCGTGATCTCGAGATCGTACGAGCCCGGCTTCAGACCGGAGAGCGGGAGCATGCCCGGAACGGCAGCGCATCCCGCGACGCCTTTCATCGGCGCCGGCTCCATCTCCGAGGCCGCGGCGAGGTGGTCCGCCTTCACCTCGACACGCAAGTTGCCCTGACCGCCGCAGTACTCGAGCAGAAATCCGAGCTCGCCTTCCGCGGCGAACTCCGTCACCGGCTGCAATGCGGCGACAGGATCGGCGGCATCGAGATCGAGCGCGCCGAGATCGCTGATCAGCACCAGCCGTCCGATCCGTCCCGTGGCCTTCGCGTTGGTCGGAGCCACCGGAGGAGAGGCGACACCGCCGAGCACTTCATTGCCGACTTTCAGTGCCCACGCGGGCGCGGTGGTGAGCTCGGGATTCACGATGTTCTTCTTGATCTGCGTCGCGGAGACGTTGGAGAACTGGCCGTACTTCGTGTCGCGCGAGTAGACGTTCGAACCGATGATCTGATTGAACGTGACGTTGATCTTCGGAACGCCGAGGGCGATGGCCACTTCACGCGGCCACGACCAGACGACGTTGTCGCCGGTGCGCGCGGACGCTGCGGACATGCCGGAAGGTCCCTGCACGGTCATGGAATCGCGCGAGCCGTTTTCGGGCGGGCCGAGGAGGATGTAGACCTGACCACGATCCGTCAGTGCGCCGCGTTTGCGCTTTTCTTCAAACGAAAGATCCGCGTATTGCACGCGACGCTGAAACTCCTCGCGAAACTCGTTGCGCGGCGTGCCGGCCGTTGGATCGCGGCGGACCCAGAAGAGATCGATGAACGCCGCCGCGGCTTCGTCCGTCTGCACGGACTTCCACGCGCGTTCTTCTTCGTCGGTCATCAGGAACTTCTCGGGGCCTTTGCGCCACTCCTGGGCCGCCTTCGACACACCTGCTTCAGCAACACCGGCAATCATCAAGACTGCGGTTACGACGAGCAGCTTCACACGCATGGGGGATTCCTCTTGTTGTGTATGACGCGTCAACTGGCCGCGGAGTTCGGGCCGGACATGCCGCGCATCTTGCGCGCGAAGCCGTGCTCGACCGCGATCTGCACGGCCTGCCGCAACTCCGCCGCGAGCTTGCCGGTCCAGACGACTTCGCGCCCGTCGGTGAAGCGAATCTCCACCTGTGCGGTTTCGTGAAAGGTGAGTTGAGCGACGGTCGCGCCTTCCGGATGGGCCGTGAGCATGGCTTGCATCTTAGAGGAGTCTGCGCGCATCGGGGGAATCGCATCACCGCTTTCCGAACTTAAAGAATCGCTATGTCTACGAATTACGAAGTTCTCTCAGGCGAGTCCGGTGTGCCCGTGAAGGCCTGGACGCGCGGCGTGCAGGTGGAGGATGCCGCCAAACAACAGCTCCTCAACGTCGCGCAACTGCCGTTCATCTACAAGTGGATCGCGGCGATGCCCGACGTGCATTGGGGCATCGGCGCGACGGTCGGCAGCGTCATCCCGACGAAGCAGGCGATCATCCCGGCGGCGGTCGGCGTCGACATCGGCTGCGGCATGATGGCCGTCCGCACGACGCTCGAAGCATCGCAGCTTCCCGACAATCTGCACGCGGTGCGTTCGGCGATCGAGCGCGCGGTGCCGCACGGCCGCACGGACAACGGCGGACGCAACGATCGCGGCGCGTGGCGCACTCCGCCGTCCGCGCAGAATGACGTGTGGGCGCAGCTCAAGCCGCGCTACGACGCGATCGTCGCGAAGCACCCGAAGCTCGGCCGCGGCAACGATCTCAACCACCTCGGCACGCTCGGCACCGGCAATCACTTCATCGAAGTCTGCCTCGATGAGGACGGCCACGTGTGGTTCATGCTGCACAGCGGCTCGCGCGGCGTCGGCAATCGCATCGGCTCGTACTTCATCGACCTTGCGAAGTCCGACATGAAGCGCTTCTTCGTCAATCTGCCGGATCAGAACCTCGCGTACTTTCCGCACGGCACGGCGCACTTCGACGACTACGTCGAGGCAGTGCACTGGGCGCAGGACTTCGCGATGTCGAATCGCCGGCTGATGATGGACGCGGTCGTGAACGCGGTGCGCGACTCCGGCACACTGCCGCCGTTCGAGACGACGGAGGAGGTGGTGAACTGTCACCACAACTACGTCGCGATCGAGCATCACTACGGCGAGAACGTGTTCGTCACGCGCAAGGGAGCCGTGCGCGCCAAACAAGGCGACCTCGGCATCATCCCCGGCAGCATGGGCGCGAAGTCGTTCATCGTCCGCGGCAAGGGCAACCCCGAAAGCTTCAACTCGTGCAGCCACGGCGCGGGCCGTGCGATGTCGCGTGCGGAAGCGAAGCGCCGCTTCACGATCGACGATCACATGAAGGCCACGGCCGGCGTCGAGTGTCGAAAGGATGCGGACGTGATCGACGAAACGCCGGCGGCGTACAAGTCGATCGACGCGGTGATGCACGCGCAGAGCGATCTCGTCGACGTGGTGCACACGTTGCGGCAGGTCGTGTGCGTGAAGGGCTAGACGTGATCGAAGTCGATGGCTCGTTCGGCGAGGGCGGAGGACAAGTCCTTCGCACCTCGCTTGCGCTGTCGCTGATCACGCGACAGCCGTTTCGCATCACGCGCATTCGCGCGGGACGTCCGAAGCCTGGGCTGCTGCGCCAGCATCTGACGTCCGTGCTTGCGGCGGCGGCCGTCGGCGATGCGATCGTCGATGGCGCGGTGCGTGGGTCGCAGGAGGTGTCGTTCGCGCCGCGGACGTTGCGCGGCGGCTCGTTTGCGTTCGACATCGGGAGCGCGGGCAGCACGATGCTCGTGTTGCAGACCATCCTTGTGCCGTTGCTCGTCGCGGCGGAACCGTCCGATGTCGTGCTCGAAGGCGGGACGCACAATCCGTCCGCGCCGACGTTCGACTTTCTGCAAGCGTCTTTCTTACCGCTGCTGCGAAAGATGGGAGCCCATGTGTCGATCGCGCTCGAGCGACCCGGGTTCTATCCGGAGGGCGGTGGTCGTGTGCGTGTGCGCATCGAGCCTGCGACGTTGCGGCCGATCGAGATTCTCGAGCGCGGTGCGTTCATCGCGCGACGCGAAACGTCGCGACGCAACGTGTTCGCGATCGAGGCCGAGCATGAGCACGTGACCGAAGTCGCGACGGGATTCGGCGACAAGGCGCGGGCGCAGGACGAGATGTCGCGATATCTCGCGTCGAGCGCGGCGGTGGGCGAGCATCTCGCCGATCAGCTCCTGCTGCCGATGGCGGTCGCGGGTGGTGGCGCGTTCACGACAGTCGCGCCGACGCTGCACACGACGACGAACGCCGGCGTGATCCGGATGTTCACCGACGTCGATGTGCAGCTCACGCCTGACGGCGATCGTTATCAGTGCGCCATCACGTCGGGCGCTTCTTCGCCGACGCCGCGCAACACTTCGTCGATCGTGTCGCCGCCGAGCAGCAGCGCGAACGACGAGCGATAGACACGCGCGAGCTCCTGCGCGGCGACGCGCACGAGCGGAACGCCGTTGCGCTCGATGAGGAACGTACCGTGCGACGTGTGGCCGATGCGCTGTGCGCGAACGCCAGCTTTGCGCGCGGCGTCGAGCACCGAGAGTGCGTCGCTCGTCGCGACGACCACGCGGCCCTGCGACTCGCTGAACAGCAATCCGATCGAGTCGACATCGTCCGCGTGACGCGCGAGCTCGACGTGACAGCCGATGCCGCCCATCGACATCTCCGCGAGCGCGACTGCGAGTCCGCCGTTCGATAGATCGTGCGCGCTGCGCAGGAGTTTCGACGCGTGCAGTTCGAGCAGCAACTCCACGAGCTTCCGCTCGCGTGCGAGATCGACGCGCGGCGGTGCGGCGAGTGCGTCCGGCGCGAACATCTGCTGCCACTCGGAGCCGCCGAGCTCATCGCGCGTTTCGCCGAGGAGGATGACGTCGTGCTTCTCTTCGACGAAGCCGAGGCCGCAGCCATCGCGATCGCTGTCGAGAATGCCGACCATCCCGACGCTCGGCGTCGGCAGGATCGCGCGGCCTTCGGTCTCGTTGTAGAACGAGACGTTGCCGCTGACCACGGGCGTGTCGAGCGCGAGGCACGCATCGCTGATGCCGCGGATGCACTCGGAGAACTGCCACATGATCTCCGGCTTCTCCGGCGACGCGAAGTTGAGGCAGTCGGTGATCGCGACCGGACGTCCGCCCGACGTCGCGATGTTGCGCGCCGCTTCCGCGACGGCCTGCTTGCCGCCTTCGTACGGATCGAGATAGCAGTAGAGCGGATTGACGTCCGACGTGATCGCGAGCGCGCGGCCCGTTTCCTTCACGCGCACCACCGCGGCGTCGCGATGTTCCGGACCGGCGATCGTGTTCGTGCGCACGGTCGTGTCGTACTGCTCCCAGATCCAGTGCTTCGAACAGAGGTTCGGCGATGCGACGAGTCGCAGCAGCGTGTCGGTGAGATCGCCATCCGTGACGCGCTCGCGCTCGAGCGTCGCGGTCACGCGATCCGCGTACTCGGGACGCGCGATCGGGCGGTTGTACACCGGCGCTTCCGTCGAGATCGGATCGACGGGAATGACCGCGGCTTCTTCGCCGTGCCACATGAGTCGCACGAAGCCGTCATCGGTGACTTCGCCGACGACCGCCGCATTGAGGTCCCACTTCTCGAACGTCCGCACGACCTCGGCCTCGCGGCCTTTCTTCGCCACGATCAGCATGCGCTCCTGCGACTCGCTGAGCATGATCTCGTACGGCGTCATGCCGCTCTCGCGCATCGGCACGCGATCGAGATGCATGCGGATGCCCGTGCCCGCGCGTCCGGCCATCTCGAACGACGATGACGTCAGTCCCGCCGCGCCCATGTCCTGAATGCCGACGACCGCGTCCGAGTCCATGATCTCGAGACACGCTTCGAGCAGCAGCTTCTCGGTGAACGGATCGCCGACCTGCACGGTCGGGCGTTTCTCTTCCGACGCCTCGTCGAATTCGGCGGACGCCATCGTCGCGCCGTGAATGCCGTCGCGACCGGTCTTCGATCCGACGTAGATCACCGGATTGCCGACGCCTTCCGCTGTGCCCTTGAAGATCTTCTCGGCTTTCGTGACGCCGAGGGCGAAGACGTTGACGAGGATGTTGCCGTTGTACGACGAGTGGAACGACGTCTCGCCGCCGACGGTGGGGATGCCGATACAGTTGCCGTAGCCGCTGATGCCGCGCACGACGCCGTCGACGAGGTACTTCATGCGCGGGGCGTCGAGCGCGCCGAATCGCAGCACGTCGAGGCAGGCCTCGATCAGCAGCTTCTCGGTGAACGGATCGCCGACCTGGACGGTGGGGCGCTTCTCGTCCGAGTTTTCGTCGAAGTCGGCGGAGGCCATGGTCGCGCCGTGGATGCCGTCGCGGCCTGTCTTCGAGCCGACATAGACGATCGGATTGCCGAGACCCGTCGCCGCCGAATAGAAGATCTTGTCGGTGTCGGCGACGCCCACGGTCATGGCGTTGACCAGGATGTTGCCGTCATAGGCCTTGTGAAAATTGGTCTCGCCGCCGACCGTCGGCACGCCGACGCAGTTGCCGTAGCCGCCGATTCCCGCGACGACGCCCTGGACGAGGTGC
>DASVNL010000121.1:0-13708 GCA_036383875.1 Thermoanaerobaculia bacterium | reverse complement strand
CCTCGCAGTTCACGCCCAGATCACGCCGCAACGCCGGAAAACCGTCCCGGGTATGCGACAATCCGCGTCGGGTCTGAAGGTCAAAAACGTGAGCGCGAGCACTCCCCTCATGAATCTCGAACGGCGGCAGTTCGGCCGGGTTACCCCCGTGGAGAGAATCCGCGGGATGGTCGGTACGGTCGTGATCTATGTCGTCGATCTCTCGCTGAGCGGTCTGCGCGTCGCGCATCAGGACGCCCTGCCGAAGATGGGCGAGCTCGTCAATCTGACGTTCGTCTGGCAGGGACGGCGCGTGTCGATGCGATGCGAAGTCCGGCGGACGGAGGTCGCGAAGGCCGCGCGGACGCTGCTCGAGAAAACGCTGTACCACACCGGTCTGGCGATCGCGACGAAGGACGAGGTCGCCGACGCGACGCTCCGCGAGATCATCGAGGCGGCGGTCACGCGTGCGCTCGACGAGCAGAAAGCCAACGCCAACGGCATCCCCGCGATCGCCGCGCAGTCCGTGCAGACGGGCAAGAGCGACGAAGTCCTCCGCTGCGAGCTCACCGCTCGCGGCTGGGTGAAGACGCGCACGACCGATCGCTCTCAGCCCTACAACGGCTTCACAGTGTCGGCAGACGAGGAATCCGCGAAGGTGGACATGCTCTGCCGCGCGTACGAGTCAGGCGACATGGAAGGCCGCAAGCTCATCCGCACCTTCGCCGGATTGAGCATCAGCCGCGCGGAAGGCATCCCGACGCGGCGCTACGCGCCGTAGCGCGTGCGTTGCGCGCGCTAGGGCCTTCGCGTGCTTCGCACGCAGGGCAGAGGGCCGAGGGCCGAGGGTGGTCGTCGCGAGAGCTTCCGCCTTCGCCGAACCGACTCTCGACGGCCACACCCTTACGACGACCTCCCTCGGCCCTGAGCCCTCGGCCCTAGCGCGAGCAGCGCGCCGCGCGATAGCGCGACCGATGTAACGAAGCGCATACTTCCCTCACTACATCATCGAGGAACCCCGGAGATGCACGACGTCTTCATCAGCTACAGCCATAAAGACAAGGAGTGGGTGGACGGCGTGCTCGTGAAGTCGCTGGCGGCGAATGGCATCGACGTCCTCATCGACTCCGATGACTTTGCGGGCGGGACGACGTCGATCGAGAACATGTCCAACGCCGTCACCGGCGCGGCGCGCACCGTCGTCGTGCTGACGCCGAACTGGGTGGCCAGCGAGTGGACGCGCTTCGAAGGGCTCCTCTCCGCGCAGTCCGATCCGACCGGGTCGAAAGGGAAGATGATCCCGATCCTGCGGCAAAAGTGCGAGCCGCCGACGTGGATGGCCATCCGCTCCTATCTCGACTTCGTCGACGACACGCGGATGTCGCAGCAGCTCGAGCGTCTGATCCGCGCGCTCAAACGCGACCCGAGCTCCGTCGATCAGGCCGTGCGCATCGACGTCGTGAACGAAGGACTGCGCACCGTCGCCGATCTGATCGCGAGCGGCCCCGCGCGCGACGCGCTTCTCGAGTTCCGCTTCCGCTTCGAAAGCATCTCCGGCCGCATCGATCGGCTCGCGAGCTTCAAGGAAGTCCACGACCAGTTGCATCACATCCAGTTGCACTGCCACGACGCGATCGTCCGCGATCTGCCGCGTCTCGCCGACGACGATCTCGCCGTCGACGCGATGCTGCAGTACTGCGACACGCTGCAGCAGTCGATCGATCGTTTGAAGCAGCTCAACAACTCCGCGGTCTTCGACAGTTTCAAACTGAACTGGATCGCGACGCTCGAGCGCGCGCAGCAGGGACTCGCGAGCGGCATCGACGCGCGTGACCCGGCCGGCGTGAAGCGCGCCGCATCGCTGATCGATCGCGTGCTCGCGTCCGAGCCGCCGCGCATCGACGCGCGACTCTCCGACGCCGCGTCGGAGCTCGAGCTCGACGCGGTCATCGACGCCGTCGCCGTGGTCTGCACGAAAGCGCGTGACGCAAAGCTCGAGGCGGCGCGGCTGACGAAGCTCGATCATGCGCTCGACGAGATGGAACGTCTCGACGACACGCTCGAAGAGCTGGTCCGCAATCACACCGCGTGGCAGGACGTCGACGTGGTGATGCGTCGCGTCGACACGAACATCGAGGCGGACAGCTACGAGTTGATCGACACGTGGCCTGATCTCAAGAAGCAGGTCGCGCTGCTCACCGCCGCCACCGCTGAATGGGCCAAGAGCCTCGGCAAGGAGGCCGACTCGCTCGATCAAGCCATCGCCGAGAACGATGCGAACAAGATGGCCCGCCATTTCCGCCGCTATCGGCAGCGCGCCGTGACGCGCTTCTTCGCCGTCGACACGACTCTCAACCAGCAGTGCGTCGAGCTTCGCAAAGCGGGCGATCCGCTCGCGGCGATCGTCCAGGCACTGGCATAGGCATACCGATGACAGCCACTGCTCCTCGCTCGCTCTCCCAAGACGTCTTCCCGACGATCTTCGACCTGCGCGCCACGCACACGTCGCTGCTCACGCGGCAGCGTCAGGGGGCATCGGTCGGCGACATCGCGCCCGAGGTCCGCGACTTCGTGCGACGCGCGCAGCTCACCGGTGCGCTGCTCGATGTCGACGATCAGCGCGACGCCGCGCAGGGTTTGATCGACTACTGGGTGACGACGTTGTATCGCGCGTCGATCGAAGTGAGCGACGACGCGACGCTCGTCGACTTCGACGCGGCACTCGCACCGACGCTCGACGATTCGCTCTGCCCCTACGTAGGACTCAATTCATTTCACGAGTCGGACAGCAGCCGCTTCTTCGGCCGCAAGCAAATCGTCACCGTCGCCCTCGAAACGATTCGCACACACGGCTTCCTCGCCCTCCTCGGGCCCTCCGGCAGTGGCAAATCATCGATCGCTCTCGGCGGTGTGATCCCCGCGCTCAAAGCGAACGGACTCGAAGGCAGCGGCGCGTGGCGCTTCGTCCCGGCGATCGTGCCCGGCACCGAGCCGCTGAAAAATCTAAATGCAGCCTTCGGTGGATCGCGTCCATCGGCGAGCGAGACCGCGGTCATCACGATCGATCAGTTCGAAGAGCTGTTCACGCTCACCGACGATCTCTCGACGCGCGAGGCGTTCGTCAAGGAACTGCTCTCGCTCCACAAAGCCGGCCACGTGCTCATCGTGACGATGCGCAGCGACTACGACTCGCGTCTCGCGACGACCGGCGATCTGCAAACGCTGTTCGAACGTGGCGACGTGCGCGCGACGCCGCTCACCGCCGCGGAGCTGCGCGAGGCGATCGAAGAGCCGGCGAAGTTGATCGGCTTGAAGTTCGAAAGCGGCGTCGTCGACGCGCTCATCCGCGACGTACTCGGCGAGCCGGCCGCATTGCCGTTGCTGCAATTCACGCTCTGGAAACTGTGGCAGTCGCGCGATCACAACCGCATCACGCTCGCCGCGTATCGCAGGATCGGTGGCGGACGCGCGTCGCTCGCGAACTCCGCGAACGCGTTGTACGAAGACTTCATCCAGCAGGATCGCGACACGATGCGGCGGCTGCTGCTGCGCATGGTCCGTCCTGCAGCGGGCGCCGAGGTGACGAGCAATCGCGTGCGGATCGCGGAGCTGCTGCAGATCGGCGACGATCCGACGCGCGTGCAGCGCGTGATCGACAAGCTCGTCGCATCGCGACTCGTGCGCATCACCGGCGAGGATCAGATCGAAGTCGCGCACGAGGCGTTGATTCGCAACTGGCCGCTGCTCGTGTCGTGGCTCGAGCACAAGAAGGCGGAGATGCTCGAGCTGCAACGCTTCGAGTCGCTCGCGGAAGAGTGGGAGCGGTTCGGCCGCGAGAGCGGATTCCTCGATGCCGAGCAGTTGAAGGACGCCGACAGTTGGCTGAAGAGCGACGTCGCGCAAGACCTCGTGATCAGCGACTCGCTGCTGCAACTCGTCGATGCGAGCCGGCGATTGCTGCGCCGCCGCCGCTGGATTCGCAGCGTGGCGACGACGTTCGCGATGAGTCTCGCCATCGCGCTGATCGTCGTGCTGTTCGGAGCGTGGCGGATTCAGCGCGAGCGCAACAAAGAACTGACCGAGTTCACGCGCGTGCAGACGCAGTTGCAGAAGCAGGAGCGCGAGCAGGCCGCGGCCGAGAAGCGGCATCGCGCGGAGCTCGACGCGGCGAACAAGCAGGCGCTGTCGAATGCGTTCTCGTCGCTCGAACAGGCGACGCAACTCGTGCGCGAGGCGCAGGCCGCGCGCGAAGCAGCGGAGAAGGCGCAGGCCGAACTGCAGGCGAAGATCAAAGAGCTCGAGAACGCGCGGCAGATCGCCGATCCGTATCTCAGCGTGTACGAGCCTCCGAAGACGGTCACTCCCGATGCGCCGCGCTGGGCGGTGCCGCCGCCGGAGGCGAGCGGACCGGGTGTGCGTCGTCGCGTGCGGCCCGTGACTCCGGGCGTGAGCATCGGAGGCGGGGAGTCGACGGGATCGTCGTGCTGCGTCGTGCAGGACAAGGCGGGCGCGCAGTTTCTGCTCACGCTGCCGTTCGTCGTCGGCGGTGCGCCCGGCGCGCGCGTGCTGCAGCCTGGCTCCGGCGACGGCGGCACCGCGCGCGACGTGATCGGCACCGTCGAGCGCATCGGCTCCGATGCGTATCAGTCGGGCGCGTTGATTCGTCTGGCGAAGCCGATCGCTCTCGACGCGCGTGTGCCGCGCATCGGCGCGTTGCGTGGCGTGCAGCGCAACGTGCGAGTCAGCGAGGAGGTGAGGCTCGCGGGGCGCGGCTCCGCACTCGCGAAGGGTGTCGTGATCGAAGTGCGCAAGGACGGACAGATCATCACGTCGATCATTCCGGAGTCGGGCGACGCGGGAGCGCCGGTCGTGAACGCGCGCAATGAATTGATCGGGATGCTCGTGTCGTCGGACAACAAGAATCTGTCGATCGTCGTGCCGATCGGCCAGGTGTTCGACGAGCTGGGTGTGAGACTCGCGCAGTGAGCCGTTAACATCGGCGCATGAAACGCCTCGCCGTCGCACTGCTGCTGCTCATCACTGTCTCCGTCGCCGCGCAGGAGCGCGAGATGGAGCGCGTCAACTGGATGGAGTTCCGCGAGCTCGTGCCGTCGAAGATCAAGACGGTGCTGCTGCCGACCGGAACGCTCGAACCGCACGGCGTCGCGAACAACGGCGCGGACATCACGGCGCCGCTCGCGATGGCGCGCACGCTCGCGCCAAGACTCAACGCGATGATCGCGCCCGCCGTGCCGTACGGCATCACGGGATCGATGGAGGCGTATCCGGGCGCGTTTCAGATCCCCGAGGCGGCTTACCGGCCGTACATGAAAGCGGTGATTGAGGGGCTCGCGAAGAACGGCTTCCGCAACATCATCATTCTCAACGGACACGGCGGACCGCAGACCGCCGTGCTCACCGCGATCGCGAACGAAGTCTCCGCGGAGAAACACGTGCGCACGCTGGTGATCAACTGGTGGTCGTTCGCGTCCGACGTGACGAAGGAAGTGTTTGGCGAAGACGGCGGTCACGCGGGCTGGAACGAAACCGCGATGGTGCAGGCCATCGATCGCACGCTCGTCCATCCGGAACGCTACAGCGACAAACTCGCGACGGCGTATCCGGTCGCGGGCACGTGGAGCGCGGCGCCGTTCCCGTCATCGATCGGTCTCTACCAGCCCAACCAGGGCTATCCGAAGTTCGACCAGAAGAAAGCGGACGAGTATTACCGCAAGGTCACGGACAAGGTGGGTGGCCTCATTGGGGAGATCATCGCGAAATGGGATGAGGCGGGGTTGTAATCACGCAGTTGGCGGTTGGCGGTTGGCGGTTGGCGGGAGAGGGGCAAACCTCGTCGCTCGTTCCCCCGTCAACTGCCAACCGCCAACCGCCAACCAATTCACGTCTCGTCCCGCGTGATCCACTTCTCGACGCGCGGCGCCTGCCAGGTTTCGAAGCGCTTCACGAGCGTCGTCGCGTCGGCGTCGATGAGCGCGATGCCGCGATGCTCTTCGCGCACGAAGCGATCGCGGACGGCGCGATCGAGGAACTGCATCAGCGGGCGGTAGTAGCCGTTCACGTCGAGAAATCCGAGCGGCTTCGCGTGCAAGCCGAGCTGCGCCCACGTCCAGATTTCGAAGATCTCTTCGAACGTGCCGAGTCCTCCCGGCAAAGCGATGAAGGCATCGGCGAGATCGGCCATCATCGCCTTGCGCTCATGCATCGTCTCGACGATGCGCAAGTCGGTGAGGCCGCGATGTCCGACTTCGCGAGCCCACAGCGCATGAGGGATCACGCCGATCGCTTCGCCGCCCGCATGCAGTACAGCATCCGCGAGCTGGCCCATCAGGCCGACGCTGCCGCCGCCGTACACGAGCGCAATGCCCTCCCGCGCGAAGACCGTCCCCAACTCCCGCGCCGCCTCGGCGTACACGGGATCGGAGCCGGTGTTCGATCCACAGAACACGCAGATCCGGCGAATCATCAATACGTGACCTTGTGGTAGTACTTGAACGCCTTCCGCTCGCCCTTCACGACGATCGGATAGAACTTCGCCGAGCGCAAAGCCGCCGCGTTCTGATTCGCCAGCGCGTCCGAGCCGGTCGTGTTCGTGATGGTCCGTATGTTGACCACTTCGCCGTCGCTGTTCACGTCCGCTTCGAGATAGATCTCGCCGCGCGCGCTCGGCGCGGAGACGGGCATCGGCATGACCTTGAACTTCGGCTGCGGATCTTCATCCTGCGCCGTCTTCCCCTCGGCCGTCGTGAGGTCGGACGCTTTGGCCCAGCCCGAACGATCGCCCGTGCGGACTTCGACCCATTCGCCCTTGTCGACGAGAATCGACATCGCCTCGCCGTTTTGGTACGTCGCCATGACGGGCGACTTGTCGTCGGCCTTCTCGTAGACGTTCAGCTCGGGCGAGCCGACGTAACGCACGGCGACCGGCTCGCGCGTCTCGAACGTGCCGGTGACCACCGGAGCTTCTTTCGTGCATGCGGCGAGAGCGAGGAACGCCAGCGCAAGTCGTTTCATGCGGGCATCATAATCGCCGTGCTAACGTGAGCGCATGAGCAACGTCGAAGAAGCGGTTCGCATGTGGGAGATGTTCCGCGCGGGCACGATCAGTGAGCTCGAGAACATCCCCGAGGATCAATTCGACTATCGCGCCGGCGACGGAGCCCGCACGGTCCGCGACCTCGCCCTCCACATCCTCGGCGCCGCCACCGGGTTCGTGAACGAGCTCGTGTCCGACGAGCCCGCGTTCATGCGTCTGCGCGATCCGAACGTGCAGGCCGCGCTGATGAAGCAGTTCGGCGACGTCTCGACGAAGGCCGAGTTGATCGAGCTCGCGAAGAGCACGGCCGCGTCGAACGCGCAGCGGCTACGCGACAACGCGGCGAAGATCGAGGCGGGGACGATGCCGATGGGCAGCGGCGAGCAGAGTCGCGTGTCGGGCGTCTGGTTTGCGGCGTCGCACGAGATGTATCACCGCGGCCAGCTCACGATCTACGCGCGCGGCATGGGCGTCGTGCCTGCGATGACCGCGAAGATCGCGGCCATGTCGAAGAAATAGGCGACGCGCGAGTCGCGCGCCGCCATCGCTGGATTCGAAGCGTTACTTCTTCTTCGGGTCCTTCTTCGGCTTCTTCGTTTCTTTCTTGCGGGCGTTGTTTCCTTTGGCCATTGAAAAAACCTCCTGGAGAAAATGGTAGCGCTCTATGACGATTTCGTGTCCGAAATGCAGTGATGTTTCTTTGACCGCGTTCGCACGCGGTGCCTCGAAGTGCCCGAATTGTGCCGGGATGTTTGTAACGCGAGCCGCGACGGCCGCGGGCGAGTTCGAAGAATCACCCGGCGCGACGACGTCGAATGACGCGCAAGGTGCGCGCTGTCCGGCGGACGACGTGATCATGAGCCGTGCGGAAGTCAGCGCGGGCGAGAAGACGATTCACCTCGAGCGCTGCAGCTCGTGTCGCGGCGTGTGGTTCGATGCAGGCGAGTGGACGACGCTCGCGGAAGCGCAGCTCCTCGATCGTCTCGACGAGTTCTGGACCGCGGAGTGGCGCGCCGAACAGCGACGCCGCCAGACGCGCGACAACTACGAGCGTCGCAATCGCGAAGAGCTCGGCGACGAGCTTTACGCGCAGATCGAGGCGCTCGCCGCGAAGCTGCGCGGTCACGCGCGACGCTCACAGGCGCTGGCGTTGTTGCGCGAAGCGAGTGACGACTAGCCGAAGACGTCGCGTCGCGTGAAGAGTCCGTACGCGACGAGCAATGCGCCGAGCGCCCATGCGCCGAGGAGCGTGATGCAGAACGTCATCGACATGCCGTCGTACGGCGTCGACTGGCCGGTGTAGTACTCGGCGAGCGGCAGTGCGCTCACGAACAAATATTTGCCCGCGGTCCAGTCGGGGCTGATGCGCGTGAGGATCGTCCCGCCGATCAGCGACGCGAGCATCGTTCCGATCGACGCCGCCGATGATTTGAAAATCACGGAGAGCATCAGCGAGATCGAGGTGACGGTGAGGAGCGCGTACCAGCCGAGGCCGTACGCGATCATCGTGTCCTTCCAGAGCGGAAGCTGGCGGACGCCGTCGAGACTCACGCCTTCGCCGGTGAGTTGAAAGCCGTTGAACGTCGGCGCGTCCCAGCCGCCGGTCGGCAGCACGGGCGCAGTCACGGCGTACGCGAGCAGCGCGCCGCAGAACAGCGTCAGCGACGCGAAGATCCACAACGTCAGGAGCTTCGCCGTGAGGATCTTCCATCGTCGCACCGGCCGTGTCAGTAAGAGCTTGTCGGTGCCCTCCGCGTTCTCGGCCGAGACGATGTCGCTGCCGAGGATGGCCATCAGCAGCGGGAGAAGCAGGATTCCGGCGACGTTCGCGAATGAGCGCACGACGAGCGGCGCAGTCGGTTGTTCGGGATTGATGCCGCGATCGAGATAGAACTGCAGACGATTCACTTCCGCGCGCATCGAACGGATCCACGTGTCGTTCATCCGTCCGCGACGCATCCGGTTTTCGTAGCGCGCGATGCGCTCCTGCAGCTCGGCGCGCCAGTTCTGATTCTTCAGCTCGCGCAGTTGGCGATATTCGGCGTACGAGATGATGCTCAGGATCGCGAGCAGGATGCCGATCACGATCATGAAGCGCCGGCGGCGCAGGATCTTCAGGATTTCATTGCGAACAAGTGCGAGCATCAGTCCACCGATTCTCCGCCCGTGGCTTCGAGGAACATTTCCTCGAGGGTCTGCACGCGCTGGCGTGCGTGATAGATGTCGATTCCGTTGCGCGCGATCGCGGCGATGAGCGGCGGCGCGTCTTCTTCCTCGATCGGGACGAGCACGCGATCTTCGTGCAGCGTGACGTCGGCGCCGAGGTCGCGGAGGATCGCGGCGGTGCGTTCGGCGTCGCTGACGCGAAACTCCATCGCGCGCTGACTGGAGATCAGCTCCGCGACGCTGCCGCTGCGCAGGATGCGTCCCTTGTGAATGATCGCGACGCGATCGGCGGTGAGCTCGATCTCGGCGAGCAGGTGACTGGAGACGAACACCGCAAGTCCGCGATCGGCGGCGAGTGTGCGCAGCAGCTCGCGAATCTCGCGAATGCCGGCCGGATCGAGTCCGTTCGCGGGCTCGTCGAGGATCAGCACTTTCGGATCGCCGAGCATGGCCTGCGCGATGCCGAGGCGCTGGCGCATGCCGAGGGAGTAGGTGCCGACGCGCTGGTCGAGTCGATGCGCGAGATTCACGAGCGCCGCGACGCGTTCGATCTCGCTCGATGGCACGTGCAACATGCGCGCGAAATGTTCGAGATTCTCGCGCCCGGTCATGAAGCGATAGAGGTCCGGGTTCTCGACGATGCAGCCGATGCAACGCATCGCCTTCTCGAAGTCGCGGCGGATGTCGAACCCGCACACGGAGACGGAGCCGAGCGTCGGCGCGATCAGTCCGACGAGCATGCGGATGGTGGTCGTCTTGCCCGCGCCATTCGGTCCGAGGAAGCCGAACACTTCGCCGGGCCGGAGCTCGAAGGAGACGTCGTCGACGATGGTCTTGTCGCCGATGAGCTTTGTGAGGTTTGTTGCGGTGAGCGCGCTGTGCATCGGTTGAGCGCATGGTACCTTCACCTCCGATGCGCCGCTTCTTCCACTGGCTCCTTCCGTTCGCGACTGCGCTCGTCGCGGCGTCGGTGTTTGCGTACGGGTTCGTGTCGTTCGTGCGCGGCGACACGGGGACGGCGGTCGACATCGCGCCAGCTGCGACCACCGCCGCCGCAGCCGCCGCACCGCGCGATCTCATCGCGCCCGTGATCCTCGGCGATTCGCTCGCCCGCGGCGCAGGCGACGAGAGCGGCCTCGGGATCGCAGGACGCTTCGACGCGGAATTGAAGCAGCGCGGGATTCGCGCGCGCCGAACGTACAACGTCGCGGTGAGTGGGGCGCGGACGCGCGACTTGTTGACCGTGCTCGATCGTCCGAACGTGCAGCAGCTGCTGCGCGAGTCGAACGTGATCATCGTGTCGATCGGCGGGAACGATCTGTGGGGCGGCAATGACTGGCGCAACGCGGCACCGGCGGATCCGGGCGCGGTGATGAATGAAGTGCTCGGCCGCGTGCAGGAGTCGGTCGGAAAGATCCGCAAGGCCAATCCGCGCGCGCGAATCTTTTTCATCGGCCTGTACAACCCGTTCATCACGACGCCGATGGGTAAGCAGTTGTCGGTGCTCGTGAATCAGTGGAACGCGCGCCTGCTCGAGCACTTCGGCAACGATCCGAACTTCACGGTCGTCGCGACGTCGGATCTCTTCTCACATCACGACCGCCTCGCGCTCGATCGCTTCCATCCGGGCGGTGAGGGCTACGGTCTGATTGCGCGTCGCATCGCGGACAGTCTTTAATTCGCGCATGCGAATCGCTGCACTCGCTCTTCTTCTTTGTGCCTTCGGCTGCGCGACGACGACGACAACGCCGTCGATTGATCTCGCGACGGCCGAGGTTGTCGACCTGACGTATGCCTTCGACGACAAAACGTTGTACTGGCCGAACTCGCCGAGCGCGTTCGAGCTGAAGACGCTGTCGTACGGTCCGACGCCCGGCGGCTACTTTTATTCGTCGTACGCGTACTCCGCGCCGGAGCACGGCGGGACGCATCTCGACGCGCCGATTCACTTCGCCGCGCAAGGTCGCACGGCCGATGAGATTCCGGTGCGACAACTCATCGCGCCGGCCGCGGTGATCGACGTGAGCACGAAGGCCGCGTCGAACGCGGACTATCGACTGACCGCGGACGACGTGCGCGCGTGGGAGTCGCAGCACGGCGCGATCGCGCCGGGGACGATCGTGTTGCTGCACACGGGCTGGGGAAGCCGCTACGGTGACCGCAAGCTGTACTTCGGCGACGACACGCCCGGCGCGACGGACAAGCTGCACTTTCCGTCGTACGGAGAAGATGCGGCGCGCTTGCTCGTCGCGGAACGTCGCGTTGGCGCGATCGGCGTCGACACGGCGAGTATCGACTACGGACAATCGAAGGACTTCATCGTTCATCAGATCGCGAACGGCGCGAACGTGCCGGGGCTCGAGAACATCGCGCATCTCGAACGCGTGCCCGCGCGCGGCGCGTGGGTGGTCGCGCTGCCGATGAAGATCGGCAAAGGCTCAGGCGGTCCGCTGCGCGCCGTTGCACTTCTTCCGCGTTGAGTGTTACCTTGCCCTCGCACATGACCCGCACCGCTTCGTTCTCGCGATTTTTTAGCGTCTCCATCGCAGGAGCGGAGCCGCGCATCGTGTAAACGAATCCCAGCGCACATTGAACCGGCCCGCTCCCTCAACAGGGGAGCGGGCCTTTTTCGTTTTGGAGGAAATGATGGAACAGCTTCGAGTGGCATATCAGGGCGAACGCGGCGCATTCAGTGAAACCGCCGCACAAAGACTCCTCGGCCGCGAAATCGCCGGCATCCCATGTCCGTCGTTCGACGCGATGTTCGCCTCCATCGGCAACGACGAAGCCGACTGTTGCATCGCACCGATCGAGAACAGCCTCGCCGGCTCGATTCACCGCAACTACGACCTCCTCGTGCAGCACGACCTCAACATCGTTTCCGAGACGCACCTGCGCGTCGTGCACAACCTCATCGCGCCGCGCGAGACGAGCTTCGACGCGATCAAGCGCGTGCTCTCGCATCCGGTCGCGCTCGCGCAATGCACGAAGTTCTTCGCCGCGCATCCGCACATCGAGCCGGTGCCCGTGCACGACACGGCCGGCGGCGTGCGACTCGTGCTCGAGCGCGGACGCGAAGACGAAGCGGGGATCGCGTCGGAGTCGGCGGCGTCGATTTACGACGGCCAGATCCTCGCGCGTAGCATCGAAGACAACCCGCAGAACTTCACGCGTTTCTTCCTCCTCACGCCGCACGGCCGCGACATCGCAACGCGCGAGGCGCCGCGCCGATGGAAGACCTCGATCGTCTTCCGCGTCGACAACAAGCCCGGCGCGCTTTTCCGTGCTCTCGGCGCATTCGCGCTGCTCGAGATCGACCTCTCGAAAATCGAGTCGCGTCCGATCGAAGGCCGCCCGTGGGAGTACGCGTTCTACCTCGACGTCATCGGACGCAGCACGGAGACCGTGATCGCCCGCGCGCTTGCGAATCTCAACGACATCGCGGAGTCGGTGAAGGTGCTGGGCTCGTACCCGACGCGATGGTGAATCAGCTACTCGTTGTACGCGGCCGCGATTCCGCTGCCGCTCACATAGTTCGCGAACACGAACGCCAGCGACTTCGAGTCGCCGGCGAACGTCTTCTCGAACGTGTCGAGCTTCACGACCTTGCGCGTTTCGTCGAGCGATTTACCGCTCGCTTTCGCGGCGCGCGTCTGTTCGACGAGCGACTGCAGCAATGCGAGCTCGCTGCGCACGTACGAGTCGTCGCGCATCACGGGACCGTGGCCGGGGATGAAGGTCGCCGGTTTGATCGCGAGCAGTTTCTCGAGCGTCGATGCATACGACGCCGGTGATGACGTGCTGCCGACGAGCGGCACGGGCCACACGACGAGGTCGCCGGTGATGACGATGTTTTCTTTTGGGAGTTGCACGATCAGATCGGCGCCGGTGTGGGCGCGGCTGAGGTGACGGATGGTGATGATGCGATCGCCGCGGGTGAAGGAGAGCTCGTCGTCGACGAGGACGGACGGCGGGATGATCTCGGCGTAGCGGCCTTCGTCTTTGTAGCGCTCGAGGTGGGAGAGATCGGCGAGATAACTTGCGCGCTCGTCGGGCGTGATCGGAACTCCCGCGATATTTTTCTGATCGGCGAGTGCGCGCTTGAACAGGTTGATCGTCTCGCCGAGATGCTCGCGCAGGTTGTCGCGATTCGCGGCACCCACGCCCTTCATGTCTTCGCGCGAGCTCGTGTGTCCGATGAACTTCAGGTCCGGATACGCATCGCGCCATGCGGCGTTGCCGGTGATGTGATCGTCGTGCCAGTGCGTGTTGACGATGTAGCGCACCGGCTTGTTCGTCAGCTTCTTCAACTCGGCGATGTTCGCGCGCGCCGACGCGAGCGTGAAGTTCGTGTCGACGACGAACACATCGCTGTCGTTGATGATGAAGACGCTGTTCGAGTCGAAGATCAGACCGGGTGTTTCGGTGCGCTTCGAAACGTACACGCCGTCCGCGACCTTCTCGATCACGAACGACGGCTGCGCGGAGACGTGCAGCGTGAACAGCAGC
>DASVNL010000120.1:0-18205 GCA_036383875.1 Thermoanaerobaculia bacterium | reverse complement strand
TCCATCGTCGAACGTGGAGAGATAAAGCTCGTTGCGCCCCGCATCGTCCGCGATCGTCACGCGTCCCGTTTCGCCGAACGCGATCGCCTCGTGTGTCGACATCGCGCACACCGGCTTGCGCAACGCCATCGCCAGACCCTGGATGGTCGCGAGGCCGATGCGCACACCGGTGAACGAGCCGGGACCGCGAGTCACGGCAAAGAGATCGAGGCTTGCGCGCTCGATCGCGTTCTCGGCGAGAAGGAAGTCGATCGCGGGGAGCAGCTTTTCGTTGCGCGAGCCGCGACCTTCGAGCGCCATCGCGCCGACGAGCGCTCCGTCGTTCACGATGGCGACGGAGAGAATCGGCAGCGAGGTATCGGCGGCGAGGATCAGCATCGGCAGCCGCCGACTATTTCAGAGCCGGGATGTTGAGGTCAACGAGCTCGATGCCGATCTGGGCCGCGGTGTCGCGCGATCGCTCGTCGCGATAGAACTCGCCGTAGTAGATCTTGCGGATGCCCGCGTTCGCGATGAGCTTGAAGCAGTTCCAGCACGGCGACGCGGTGGTGTACAGCTCCGCGCCATCCACCGAAACGCCGTTCTTCGCGGCCTGCAGGATCGCATTGGCTTCGGCGTGCACCGTCGTGATGCAGTGTCCGTCCTCGACGATGCAGCCCTGCTCCTCGCAGTGCGGCAAGCCGCGGATCGAGCCGTTGTAGCCGGTCGAGAGGACGGTGCGGTCGCGGACGATGACCGCTCCGACATGTTTGCGGGTGCAGGTCGCCCTCGTGGCGGCCTGGTGGGCGATGCCCATGAAGTACGTATGCCAGTCAGCTCGCATCTGTTTCAAAGGACCTCGGCGGGACTCATTCTTCGGAAAACCGAATCGGTTCGAACGGCGGGGCGGATTCTAGCACCCGTAGAAACAGGTGATTTTCAGCTCCCCGCGGAATTGAGCACGATCGTGCCCTGAGGGATCAGATCGCAATGTTATTCGCGCTTATGGACGAAGACATCCCAGCATCTCGGCCGAATATGCGGTTTCGCCATAATTTGGGCTCAGAAGTGCTTAATTCTTCAGGGTTTAGCTTTAACACGATATCTTCCGAAAGTGCCGGTTCCACGGTCAGTTTTTCGTTGACTCGACGCCCTTCCTTCACGAGAATACGCCCTCACCAACGGACCAGTTCACTTTTCATTTACACGGGGAGCTCGCAATGGACCAGCGTTATTCAACGATCATTTTTGTCCCGCACGCGCGGGCGAAGTTCAGAAAGTTGAAGGTCTCGCACCGCCTCCTCTTCTCGATCGTTTCTCTCGTCACTTCTTCCCTCTGTCTGTCGACGTTTTTCTCCGTCCAGTACTTCACCTCTCTCTCGCAGACGCACGAGCTTTCGAAGCTCCGCCACGAGAACAAGGAACTCCAGGCCGCAAACGAGCAGTTCGGGAAATCCGTCGACTCGCTCCGCACGCAGCTCCTCACGGTGGAAGACCGGACGCGCAAGCTGGCCATCATCGCCGGCATCACGACGCTGGATGAATCGGCCAAGGGCGGTTCGGGTGGTCTTCGCAACGACGAGACGTCCGCCAGCCCGTATCGCGACGACATCGACAAGATGAGCTTCCGGTCGCACAACCTGACCAAGGATCTGAACGCCCTGGAGCAGAAGTTCACCGCGCAGTCGCGCATGCTCTCCTCGACTCCCTCCATCGCCCCCGTCCGCGGGATTCTCACGGATGGTTTCGGCGGCCGCTCCGACCCGTTCACCGGTGAGTCGGGCCAGCACAACGCAGTCGACATCTCCTCCGCCGTCGGCCAGCCCGTCCGCTCCCCCGCCGACGGAATCGTGGTCAAGGCGGAATGGGCCAACGGCTACGGCAACGTGATCTACGTGTCGCACGGCTACGGCTACTCGACGCGCTACGGCCACCTCTCGAACTTCGCCGTCCGCCCAGGCGCCCGCGTGAAGCGCGGCGACGTGATCGGCTACGTCGGCTCGACCGGCCGCTCCACCGGCCCGCACCTGCACTACGAGGTGCGCGTGAACAACAACCCGGTGAACCCGCTCGAGTACATCCTCAACGCTTTCTAAGTTCGCTTCACGCAAGGAGCGAAGGGCCGCGCGAAAGCGCGGCCCTTTTTTTGTTTGGAGCGACGACCGAGGGGGCCTCCGGCGGGCGGGCACGGCCCGCACCGCTGATTGTCCCTGCTAACACGGCGCTCGAAGTACTCGTGCACCCACTTTTAACGCGTTAGATGGGACAACAAGCGGTGCGGGCCGTGCCCGCCCGCCGGAGGCCCCTCGTCGTCGTCCATCAATCGACGCGCTCTTCCTCGCCCTTCGGCAAGTCCCACCGCTCGGTGATGCGTTCGTGCGTGAGCCAGCGCTCGCAGTCGAGAGCGGCCTGACAGCCGCTGCCGGCCGCCGTGATTGCCTGGCGGTACACGTGATCCACAACGTCGCCGCAGGCGAACACACCGTGGATATTCGTCTGCGTCGAATTGCGGTGTGGCTGGCAGATGTAGCCTGCCTGATCCAGCTCGAGCTGACCGACGTACGGCGCCGTATTCGGCGTGTGCCCGATCGCGACGAACAGACCTTGCGCGGCCAGCTCGCTCACCTCGTTCGTCACGAGATTGCGCAGCTTCAGCGCCTTCACGCCGGTCTCCTTCGAGCCGATCACCTCGTCAACCGTAGTGTTGAAGATGAACTCGATCTTCGGATTCGCGCGGGCGCGATCCTGCATGATCTTCGACGCGCGCAGATCCTCGCGGCGATGCACGACCGTGACTTTGCGGGCGAACTTCGTGAGGAAGTTCGCTTCCTCCATCGCCGAGTCGCCGCCGCCGACGACCACGATGTCCTTCTCCTTGAAGAAGAACCCGTCGCACGTCGCACAGTACGACACGCCGAAGCCCTGCAGCGCGATCTCGCTCGGGATCCCGATCTGCTTCGCGGATGCGCCCGACGCGACGATGATCGCGGGGGCGATGTAGATCTTCGACTCCGTTCTGATCTCGAACGGATGGCTGAGGAAGTCGACACTCTCGACCGGCGCGAGCGGCTCGAACACAGCGCCGAAACGCTCCGCCTGTTGCCGCATCAGCTCCATGAGCTTCGGCCCCATGATCCCTTCGGGGAACCCGGGGTAATTCTCGACGTCGGTGGTGATCGTGAGCTGGCCGCCCGGCTGAAGACCTTCGAGCACCAGCGCCTTGATGTTCGCGCGGGAGAGATAGAGCGCGGCGGTGCAGCCCGCCGGGCCCGATCCGATGATGATGACCTGGTAATCGGTAACGCGTTCCATATCGCGCGAGATTGTATCGTCCCGCGCAAGCGCCGCCGTTTCGGCCCTAGAACAGCTTCTTGTCACCCTCGAGCTGCTTGAGCAACTCCTCGCCCATGAGCTGCTTCTGCCACTCGCGCATCGCCGGGACGTCGAGCGTGTTGCCTGTGGCGATGGACGAGAGGATGTGCCGCGGGGCGAGCACCGAACCGTCGATCTTCAGGTCGCGCGCGTACTTGTCGCGCACGCGTTTGAGGCGGTCGATCTTCGCTTCGATCGACTTGTCGCGGATCCACGGCTTCGGCTCGTTCTTCTCCGGCAGCTCCGCTTCCGGGATCTCGAGAGCGCGACGCACGATGCCTGCGAGGTCGCGACCGTAGCGATCCGAGTGATACCGCGACACGGTTTTGATCTGCGCGAGATCGCGGACCGTCGGCGGCTTCTCCTTCGCGATGTCGACGAGCGAGTCATTGCCGAGGACTTTGAAGGGCGGGCGATCGGCTTTGCGGGCGAGCGCGTCGCGCCACGCGTAGATGTCGCGCACGATCGCGAGCGAGCGGCGGTCCAGCGCGCCGATGTTCTTCACCTTGCGCCACGGCTCCGGATCTTCATCGCTCGCCTCGCGGAAACGGATGCTCTCCATGCGCGAGAACTCTTCGACGGCCCACTCCCAGCGACCGAGAGCCTCGAGCTCTTCGCGAAGCTTCGCAGCGAGCGCGACGAGATAGTGCGTGTCCATCGCCGCGTACTCGAGCATGTCCGGCGGCAACGGACGCATCGACCAGTCCGCGCGTTGATGCGCTTTGTTGACCTTTACGCCGAAGTGGCGATCGAGCAACGCCGCGAGGCCGATGCCTTCGTAGCCGAGGAGCTGCGCGCAGACGGACGTGTCGATGAGATTGCGGACCGTGAAGCCGAAATCGCGGTTCATGATCCGGAGGTCGTAGTCGCCGCCGTGGAAGACCTTCGTCACGGAGGGATTGCCGAGGATTTCGCCGAAGGTCTTGAGACTGATGCCGTTCAGCGGATCGACGACGAGGTCTTCGTTCGGAATCGAGATCTGAATGAGGCAGACCTTGTCGAAGTACGAATGCAGCGAGTCCGCTTCCGTGTCGACTGCGATCTGATCGTGTGCGCCGACGCGATGCAGCACTTCGTCGAGCGCGTCCTGCCGGTCGATCCACTTCATTGCACGTCCGCCAATCCGTCGATGCTCATCGAAGAGAGTCCGATCGACGCCAGCCGATCGCGGAACGCGCCCAGATCGAACTCCGGCAGTCCCGTCAAATGCGTCACCGCCTCCTGATCTTCCGACATCAACAACAACAGTGCGAGATCCTCCGCGCGCGGCACGCGCAACTCGCGATCGTCGATCAACGCAGGCACGCCCACCGAGACCATCCGGCCGTACAGCGCGTTGCTCGCGAGCAGCACGTGCACGCGAACTTCGCCTTCGTCGTCGAGAAAATTCAGCGGGATCAGATCGAGCTCAGCGGTCTGCTCGAGCTCTTCGCGATCCACCCGAAAGCCGCGGTTCGACGCCATCATCGCGACCTGATTCTTCTGCGGCGCGTTCATCAGTGCGAGCACATCGATTGCGCCGGCGTCGACTTCGTTGCCAATCCACGCCGCGCGCGCCACGCCGCCGACGAACATCGCCTCGATGCGCAGCTTCGCCAGAACTTCGGCGATCGCATGGATGGCTCGGGAGTAACGCGCGGATGCGCGAATCGCGTGCATGGGCGGCGATGAATAACACAATGCGATAATTCACACCAGCACGTCCGCGCCCGGCGCATTCGCGCACCGACCTCATGAAAGCCCGCCTCCTCGAGATCATTCAGAAGCATTGGGGTTACTCCTCGCTCCGTCCGCTGCAGGAAGAAGCGATGCTCGCCGCGCTCTCCGGACGCGACGCGCTCGTGGTCATGCCGACGGGCGGCGGGAAGTCGCTTTGCTTCCAGGCACCCGCGCTTCTCAACGACGGCGTGACGGTCGTCGTCTCACCCCTGATTTCATTGATGAAAGATCAGGTCGACGGTCTGCGCGAGAACGGCATCGTCGCGGCGCAGGTCAACAGCTCGATGAGCCTCGACTCGATCCGCGCGACCGAGCGCGAGCTCTTCGCGAAACGGCTGCGGCTGCTGTTCGTCTCGCCGGAGCGCCTGTCGATGCCCGCGTTTCGCGACATGCTCCGCCGCACCGGCGTGAAGACGTTCGCGATCGACGAGGCGCATTGCATCAGCCACTGGGGCCACGATTTTCGTCCGGAGTACCGGCAACTTCGTCTACTCCGCGAAGAGTTTCCCGACGCGTCGATGCACGCGTACACGGCGACCGCGACGCCGGAAGTCCGTGCGGATATCGCTCATCAGCTCGGCCTTCGCGATCCGCTGATGCTCGTCGGCGACTTCGATCGCCCGAACCTCACGTATCGCGTGTTGCCGCGGCAGGACGAGTCGAAGCAGGTCATCGACGTGCTTGAACGCCACAAAGGCGAGGCCGGAATCATCTACTGCACGCGCCGCAAGGACGTCGACTCGCTCGCGGAGAAGCTGCGCAAGCGGGGCCAAAACGTCGTCGCGTATCACGCAGGTCTCTCGCCCGATGAGCGTCGCGAGGCGCAGGACAAGTTCTCGACCGAAAAGTGCGATCTCGTCGTCGCGACGGTGGCGTTCGGGATGGGCATCGATCGCTCGAACGTCCGCTTCGTGCTGCACACCGGGATGCCGAAGTCGATCGAGCACTACCAGCAGGAATCAGGACGCGCGGGTCGCGACGGACTCGAAGCCGAGTGCGTGCTGCTCTACTCGGGCGCGGACCTGATGCTCTGGAAGTCGATGCTCGGCGACAACTCGACCGATCCGCAGTACACCGAGTCCGCGATCCGTCATCTCAACGACATGGATCGCTACTGCTCCGGCGCGAAGTGCCGCCATCGCGCGCTCGTCGAATACTTCGGCCAGTCTTTCACCGGTGAATCGTGCGGTGCCTGCGACATCTGTCTCGGCGAAACGGAAGAAGTCGAGGACGCACTCGTCGTCGCGCAGAAGATCGTCTCGTGCGTCGTGCGCGTGCGCGAGTCGTTCGGCGTCGCGCACGTCGTCGGCGTGCTGCGCGGCGAAGACACGGATCGCATCCGCGCGCGGCAACACGATCAACTCTCGACGTACGGTTTGCTCAAAGGCCAGTCACGACACGACGTGCGCGAGTGGGTCTATCAACTCATCGCGCAGGGGTATCTCGATCAGACGACCGATGAATATCCGGTGCTGCGCTGCGGTCCGAAAGCGCGCGAAGTGCTGCGCGGATTCGCGGAAGTGAAGTTGCGGCAACCCGCGATTCGCAAACGCGACGCCGGCAGCACCGCGCTCCCCTCGCGACGTCCCGTCGTCGACGATGGTCCGTACGATCGCCAGCTCTTCGAAACCCTACGCGCGTGGCGTCGCGACGAAGCAACGGAGCGCGGCGTCCCACCGTACGTCATCTTCAGCGACAAGACGCTGCGCGAGCTCGCCCGCCAACGTCCGACGACGCTGTACGAACTTCGCGGCGTGTACGGCATCGGCGACGCGAAGCTCGAGGCGTTCGGAAGTGCTCTGGTGGAGTTGCTTTCTTCTTCTGGTGAATCCTGAGGCGCACAGCGCCGCAGGATCTCTGGTGCCACAGCCATACGCATGGCGCGTGCGTAGCTGTGGCACAGGAGACCCTTCCGAGCTGCGCTCCTCAGGGTAGGCCGTTGAGAATCGCCTCAACATGACGCCACTCCGTCGCACCGTTGCCGATCGCGACGCGGATGACGTACTGGCCGCGCAGCTTGGAGTGCGAGACGAAGATCGTTCCGCTCTCGTTCATCCGTTCGAGTGCGGCCATCGTCTCTTCGTCGCTGCGCAGGCGGAACACGACGACGCTGAACGACTGCGACACCACCTCGACGCCGTCGCGTTTGCGCAGTTCGTCTGCGAGGCGCTCGGCCATCGCGACGTGGCCGCGGATGACGTCGCGCAGATGATCGAGGCCGTAGTGCTCGAGCACCATCCACAACTTCAGCGCGCGGAAGCGGCGGCCGAGTTGGATGCCGTAGTCCATGTAGTTGATCTCGGCCGTGTCCGTGGTCTTCAGATATTCGGGCACGAGTGAGAACGTCTCGCGCAGCACGTCCGGACGTTTCGTGTACAGGACGCTGCAGTCGATCGGCGTGAAGAGCCACTTGTGTGGATTCGTGACGATCGAGTCCGCGAGCTCGATGCCGTCCCAGATCCAGCGGAACTCCGGGACGATCGTCGCCGAGCCGGCGTACGCCGCGTCGACGTGAAACCAGCAGCCTTCCTTCTTCGCGATCGTGCCGATCGCGCGCACGTTGTCGACGGCCGCCGTCGACGTCGTCCCGGTCGTCGCGACGACGACGCACGGCAGGAAGCCTTCCGCGCGATCGTGCGCGATCGCGGCGGCAAGTGCGTCGGGACGCATGACGAAGTTCTCGTCGGCCGGAATCTTGATGATGTTGTTTTGTCCGAAGCCGAGGGCGAGTGCGCCTTTGTCGACGGAGGAGTGGGCGTGCTCGGAGCAGTACAAACGCAGCGCGGGCAGTTCGCGTCCGGTCATTCCTTCGCTGCGGATGTTCAAGCCCGTCGCTTCGCGCGCGGCGGCGAGCGCGAGGAACACGTTCACGGATGCGGTGTCATTGATGATGCCGAAGAGATCGGAGGGCAGGCCGAGGGCGTCGCGGAGCCAGCGGAGTGCGAGCGTTTCGAGCTCCGTGAGTGCGGGCGACGTCTTCCAGAGCATCCCGTTCGCGTTGATCGCGGCGGAGAGAAATTCGGCGAGCACGCCGGCCTGCGATCCCGTGATGCTGAAGTAGGCGAAGAAAGACGGATGATTCCAATGCGTGATGCCCGGTAGAATCTTTTCCTCAAACTCACGCAGCAACGCGTCGTACGGTTTCCCGCTGTCGCCTGGCGCCGCGGCGAACTGCTTTTCGATGTCGCCCGGTCGCACACGCGAGAGAGCCGGGTACGACTCGATGTTCTCGAAGTAATCGGCGATCCAGTCGACCAGCCGGTGACCCGCGGCGCGGAACTCTGTTGTTGTCTCGTCCAGCTTCGGCATAGCGCGCAAAGTCTAGATCAGTGGGAGGAATCAACGTGAAAGCTCTTGTTCTCCGGGTACTCGTCTCCGCAGTTCTGCTTCTCTCCGCCGCCGTCGCATCCGCACAGCCGTTCCGCTCGTGGCTCACCAACGTCTCCGGGCACGGCTACATCCAACTCCCCTCCTCGGCCAGCCTCAATTTCTCGGGCGGCTCGTTCACGTTCGAAGCGTGGGTGGCGGTGCAGGGCAGCGGCTGCACGTCGCTCGCGGGAAACTCGTTCACGACCGCGCAGTGGATCGGCATCTGCGGCAACGAGTTGCGCTCGTATATCAGCGGCTCGTCCTCGCAGTACACGATCGGCAGCGTGCCGGCGAACGACTGGACGCACGTCGCCGTGACCTACGACGCCGTCACGAAGCTCCACTCGCATTACGTCGACGGCGAGCTCGTCGGACAGCGCACGTGGGAAGCCGGCGTGACCGCCAGCCCCGCGGCGTGGCGCATCTTCAGCGACATTTCGTACGAGTTCACGCCCGTCGGTGCGATCGACGAGGTGCGCTTCTGGAACGTCGCACGTACGCGTGACCAGATCCGATCCAGGATCAACCGACTGATCACCGCCGCGCAGCCCGGCCTCGTCGCCGTCTACTCACTCGACGCGACCGCGAACGACGTCGTCGGCTCGCTGCACGGCACGAAGAACGGAAGCGCGAACTACCTCAACGGCGCGATCACCACCGGCTGCACCACGTCGACGAACACCTTGTGCGTCGGTCCGAGCGGACGCTTTGCGCTGAGCGCCACGTGGAAGACCGCCAGCGCCTCAGGCGTCGCGAAAGTCGTCCCGTACCAGACCAGCGACTCCGGCCTCTTCACGTTCTTCTCCGACTCGAACTGGGAAATGACCGTGAAGGTGCTGAACGGCTGCCCCGTCAACACCCGCTGGTGGGTCTTCGCGTCCGGCCTCACCGATCAGCACGTCGAGCTCGTCGTGACGGACCAGCAGCACGGCGAGACCATTCGCTACTTCAACTACTTCGGTCAGCCGTTCAACTTGAACTCGGACGTCGACGCATTCGCGACCTGTCCGTAGATTACAGTCAACCCTGAGCTACGCGAAGGGTCAACGGAGCCACCGCGATTCACGTGAGGGCTCCAATGACCCTTCGCTGCGCTCAGGGTTAACTGCGGAGTGCGCTGACGCCGCTGCGATGAGCACCATCAGCAGCGGCGTCAGCAACACGCGATGTGCGGACGAAGGAATCCAGAACACCGTCGGATCGCTCGGACTGCGCAGGTAGACGTAGATCGTCACGACGAATGAGATCGCGGCGATCGTGAGCGGCAGCCGCGCGCGACGCACGTCGCCGAGCGCGATCACGACGAGTGGCGCGATCCATGGGAGCCAATACGCGTCGTAGCTCGCCATCGCGAACGTCGCCTTCACCACACCGCCGAAGAACTGCAGACTGAATTCGCCGGGACCTCGATACGTGTCGAACAACTGCGCGTTGGCGATGAACGCGAGCCACGCGCCGAGGAGCGTGATCGGTGCGAGAGCGATGATCGCGATGCGTTTCCACGACACGCGATGAATGAGCATCGCGAGCAACACTGCCGCGACGAAGCTCGCGCCTTCGACTTTCGTCACCGCGCACGCGCCGAGTCCGATCGCGGCGAGGATCGTCTGCGACTTCGCGTCGCGCACGAACACGAGCGCGCAGACCGCGAGCGTTTCGTAGAGCAACAGCAGCGGATCCGCGCCGCCCGCGATCCACGGCCGCACGAAGCACCACGCGAGGATTGCCATTGCGAGCAACGCGGCCTGGTTGTCGCGCGCGAATGCGCGGATCATCGCGACGATTGCGCCGAGGCAGAGGGCGCTGAGCAGCAGTGCGGCCCACCACGAGAACGTGCGCGAGAACGTGTTCGACCACGCGAAGAGCAGCGGCAGCAGCGGCGGGTAGTCACGATGCTGGAGGAAGTGATCGGGGTTGCGCAGAAAGTCGACGTCGATCGTGCCGCTGTGAAAGAAGTGAATGCCTTTCGGTCCCCAGAAGAACAGCAGATCGCCGATCGTCGCGCGCGCCGTGAGGATCGCGTACACCACGATCGCGAACAGCGCGACCACGCCGATCATCGCGGGCGATCGCCACGACGCCGCGTTTCGTTCGAATCGCGCAACGAACACGCTGATCGCGACGACGATCGCAAACGCGATGAGCAAACGCATGCGCGACCACGGCACGTGCGCGAGTGCGAAGCCGCTCATCACGATCGCGGTGACGAGCGCGCCCGTCGCACCCGCGATCGCGATGCGCGCGTCGAACGCGAGACGGCGTACGCCGTCGAGTCGCCAGATCGCGAGGCCTGCGAGCGGCAACAACAGATACGCGAGGAATCCGGCGGCCTCGGTCATCGGCGCATGTACAACCGGCCCTCAGGAAATTCGCGCAGGAGCATGTAGCCCGGATGCTCGAGCGGTGCGCCGAGGGCGATGACGAAGTCGGGCCATTGCTCGCCGGGTCCGAGGGACGGGTGGCGGACTTCGTGATGCGGGAGCATGCCGCACGCGACGAGATGGTGGGTGAAGTCGTAGTTTGGTGCCTGCGCCGGCGCGATGACGGTCAGACTCGCGCCCGCGTGCATCAGCGGCTCCGCGCGACGGCTCATCACGATGGCTTGTCGCGAGAGAGTCTGTTCCGGCTCGACGTGATCGAGGATCGTCTCCGGAATCTCCCAGTACGGACCACCGCGCGCGTGCAGCAGTCGCACGAGCAGCAACGTCAGGAGAGCTGCGGTAAGAGTGATGACGAGTGTGCGGAACGTCTGGCGCAACGGCGTTGCGCGCGAGAATAGCTTATGAAGCGCCCTTGCCGGTGAGGACGGCGGGGATCGTGCGCAGCAGGATCTTCAGATCGAGTCCCGGCGACCAGTTGTCGATGTACTGCAGATCGAGCTGCATCCAGTGATCGAAGTCCTGGATGTCGTTGCGGCCGCTGACCTGCCAGAGGCACGTGAGGCCCGGCTTCATCGACAGACGGCGGCGGTGCCACCGGTGATACCGCGTCACTTCCTCCGGAATCGGCGGACGCGGTCCGACGAGGCTCATGTCGCCTTTCAGCACGTTCCAGAACTGCGGAATCTCGTCGAGCGAGAAGCGGCGCAGCCAGCGGCCGACCGGCGTCACACGCGGGTCCGACTTCATCTTGAACGCGGGGCCGGTCATCTCGTTGAGATGTTCCATCTCCTCGCGACGCGCGTGCGCGTCCGCGATCATCGTGCGGAGTTTGTAGAGCGTGAAGAGACGGCCGTTGAGACCGATGCGCTCCTGCTTGAACAGCACAGAACCGGGCGACGAGAGTTTGATGGCCAGCGCCGCGATGACGAACATCGGCAGCGAGAGCGCGAGGATCAGCAGCGAGATCATGACGTCGAGCGTGCGCTTCAACGCGAGATGCGCCTCGTTCGACGGCGTGGTGGTGAAGGTCAGGAACGGGACGCCTTCGAGCTCTTCGATCTCCAGACGCGCAACGCGGTTCTGGAAGAAGTTCATCGCGACGCGCGTGCGGATGCCGAGCTCCTCGCAGAGGATGAAGATCTGCTTCATCTCGTCGAGCTTCTTCCGCGTGACCGCGAACACGATCTCGTCGATCGGCTCTTTGATTTCGCCGGTCTCGAGGATGCGTCGCAGATCGGGCACGGTGCCGAAGATGCGATATCGCGCCCAGCCATTCGAGAGGTGATGTCCGTCAGAGACGAATCCGAGGATCTTGTAGCCCCAGTATTTGTGGTCCGCGACCATGTGCGCGATGTCGGTCGCGCGGCGTCCCGTGCCGACGATGAGGATCGTGCGGTAGTTGAGACCTTTCGAACGAACCCAGCGCGCGATGATGCGCACGAGGATTTTCTCCGCGACGAGCAGCACGACGTTGAGCGCACCGAAGAGAACGAACCACGCGCGCGAAAGCTGACGCAGCGGCAGGAGGTACGCGAGGGTCGCGAGGATGACGGTGCCGACCATGACGACGCGCACGGTCGTGAGCGCCTCACGGGTCAGCGGAATCGTACGGTGGGAGTGGTAGCTGTCGTACGTGAACAGCAGCACCGACCAGATGATCAGGACCAGCGGATAGATCTTGAGGTATTCGGAGAGGGGGAAGAGTCCGGTTGGGAAATGTGAGGGATCGATGCGCGGGAGGATGACGTCACGAATGACGAACGCGGTGAAAAACGCGACCGATGTGATGGCGAGGTCGACCCCGAAAACGATCCTCGCGATAACTCGCGCTTTCTGCTTCAGCATGCCGTACGTTCTTTTACCGCAAGCATATACGGGTCAAGCTTTCGAAACGTCTAGCGCATCCGCGCCAGCTCCCGAAAAAGTCCCTCATACGCCTCGGTCACCCTCTCCCAGGAATACCTCTCCCGCGCCCTTTTCCGCGCTCGCGCCCGGAAGTCCTCTCGTGTGAGAGGGTTAGACAGCCATTCCAGTAATGTGCCCGAAAGGCTGTCGGGCCTGAGTGAGAAGTAACCTACCGCATCGCCTCCGACTTCCCGATTCTCCGGCGTGTCATGGACGAGCACGCACCCGCCGGACGCCATCGCCTCGATCAACGCCGGATGCGTCCCGCCGACTTCCGTCGCCTGGATGTAAATGAGCGCGTTGCGCTGGAGCGTCCGATAGTCGTTGCCGTACAACGCGCCTGGAAACAGCACGCGATCGCTGCGATGCGCGTGGAGTTTCTGCACGAGGTCCGCGGCGTAGAGACCCTTGCCGAGCATGACGAGTGGCGGGTTGGCAGTTGGCGGTTGGCGGTTGGCGGGAGACCCGGCCGCCCACGACGAGCCGCCGTCCGTCTCCACCGCCAACTGCCAACCGCCAACCGCCAACCGCTCGTAAGCCTCGACCACTTCCAACGGATTGTTCTCCGGCTCGAAGCGGCTCACGTAGAGGATGTAGTTGCGCGCGGTGAGGCCGAGGCGCGCGAGCACGTCCGAGTCCGGCTCGTCGGGGAACTCTGCGCCGTAGGGAATGGTCGTCGTCGAGGCGCCGTAGTTTGCGCGGTAGTAGTTCGCGATGACGTCGGCGTCGGCGACGACTTCGTTCGCGAAGCCGACGGAGAACGCTTCGCCGATCGTGTAGACGGCTCGGCCGAGGATGTTCCACTTGCGGCGTTTGCGCTCGATGCCGTCGACGTTGATCGCGACGGGGATGCGCGCGGCGCGCAACAGCGGCAGCACGAATGCGTTCGCGGCGTTGCAGATCAGCACGACGTCGAAGTCGCGGCGCATCGCGTCGAGCGCGGAGAAGAACGAGTGCGAGACGGTCTCGAAGTATTTGTGGCCGGCGTACGCGGGCAGCACGATGCGATGGATGCCGTTCCAGATCGCCGGACCGTCTTCGCGGCAGTAGACGAAGACTTCGTGGCCGCGTGCGATGAGTCGCACGCCCATCTCCGCAGCGAACGTTTCGAATCCGCCGTACGTGGGAGGAACGCCGCGTGTGCCGAGAATCGCAATCTTCAACGAAACCACCGTGCGAGCTCATGATCGCGCACCTTGCGGCGGCGCTGAATCTCGCGGCGTTTCGCGAGCACGCGACGGCGGTTCTTCCACAGCCACGGAAACGCGGGCAGCGAGGTGCGCTCGATCGTCAGCGCCGCGACGATGACGACGAGGTCGCGCGCGAGCTCGAACGGCGCGTTGCGTAGCGCGAGATACAAGCCTTCATTCTTGAGCCGCAGGAGAAAGCGGTTCTTGACCGAGTGCATGTTGACATCGGACGGCAGCTCGCGGCGCGCTTCCGGCGTCACGCGGCGCACGTGATACGCAATTGCGTTCGGCTCGCACATCGAGCGCCAGCCGAGAACGCGGCCGCGCCACGCGAGGTCGGCGTCTTCGCGATAGGCGAAGAAATCTTCGTCGAGCGCTTCTCCGTCGATCGTGACATCGCGCAGGAAGGACGTGCGGAACATCGCCGCGGCGCCGCTGACGCCGAAGACTTCGAACGGGTTGGCGATCACTTCATCGCGCTTCCCCTGATGCAGATCGAGATGACGTCCGGTGCGCGTCATGCGGATGCCCATCGAATCGATTTCGTTCGTCGGCTCGATCTCGTAGCCTCGGGCGCGGATGAGTTTTCCGGTCGCGGAGCCGACGGTTGGGTCGTCGAACATCTTCGCGACGCGTTCGATGTATTCGGGAAGCAGATAGCAGTCGGGATTGACGACGAGCAGCAGCTCGCCGTTCGCGACGGTGATGGCCTGATTCACCGCGGCGCTGAAGCCGCGATTCGTGTCGTTACGGATGATGCGCGTGGCGTGCGGCGCGAGGATCGCGACGGAGTCGTCGGCGGACGCGTTGTCCACCACGAGCAGTTCGAAGTCGCGTTGCGTCTGTTGGAGGATGCCTTCGAGACAGCGCGGGAGGTAGCGCGCGCTGTTCCACGTCACGAGGACGATGGTCACTCGTCCCATCGGTCGAAGGCTCTTTTCAATACGTGGCCGTACGCGCGCAGCGACTCGCGACGCGGAACGTCGCGCGGATGCAGACCAACGAAGTGCGCGGCGCAGCGCAGCAGCATCCCGACGATGATCATCCATCGCAGCGACTCGGCCTGTCCGGGACGCATCCACTTGCGAGCGTAGCGCCACATGTTGCGATACCAGACATCGACGAAGCCGCCGAAGCGGATGTGCTCGAGACTCGCGCCGCCGAAATGACGCACGCGTGCCGCGGGGACGACCCACGTTTCTTTTTTCGCTTCCGCGAGACGCCGGCAAAAGTCGACGTCTTCGAACCACGCCGGCGCGAACTGCTCGTCGAACATCCCGACTTCGTCGACGACGCTGCGACGCAACAGCAGCGCAGCCGCCGCGGGTTGTTCGATGCGGCGCGGCTCGGTGAGATCGAGCTCGCGATAGCGATAGCTCGCTGTGACCGCGTTCTTCGGAAAGAGCTTGTCGATCATCAGCACTTCGGCCGCGAGCGTGCGCAGCGTCGGCAATCGGCGAAGCTGAAACTCGCGCTGCACGTTGCCGCCGTCGTCCATCAGCAGCGGCGCGGCCGCGGCGATGTGCGGATGCGACTCCATGAACTCGAACAGGAGCGTGAGCGCTTTCGGCGCGAGCTCGCAGTCGGGATTCAGGAGAAAGACGTAGCGGCCTTTCGACTGCGCGAACGCGCGGTTCGTCCCCGCGCCGAAGCCCGCGTTGGTCGTCGAGCGGATGACTTGCGCGTCGCGCACGAGCGTGAGTGTCGCGTCGTTGGACGCGTTGTCATGCACGAGCACTTCGTAGCGCAGTCCTTCGCAGGCCGCGGGGATGGAGCGGAGGCAGCGATCGATCCAGCGTTCGCTGTTCCAGGTGACGATGAGGATGGAGAGATCGAGCGCGGCGACGCGCGCCGAGGGTTGACCTCCGGCGGCTTCGACTGGCGCTTCGAACATTACGTTTGCCATTGCAAGATCGCGTCGACGAGCGGGAGCGTGACGACATCCCACGCAAACCGCGGCCGGATACGCTCGAGACTTTGTACGCAGGCGGAAAAGAATGCGTCGTCCGTCAGGAGACGCCGAATGGCCGCAGCCACGGCGTCGGTGTTTCCCGGCGGCACGACGATGCCGAGGCCTTCCTGCTCGACCAGCTCCGCCGCGAACCCCCCTGCCGTGGCGACGACCGGAACCCCGGCCGCAATCGCGTCGAAGAGACGCGTGCGGATCGAGTAATCGGCCTCCGCCGTACGACGGTGCAGCATGATAGCGATTTTGCCCGCGCGCAGCCATGACAGCCGCTCGCGGTACGGCACCCATTCCTCGTTCGCTGCAACATGCGGTCCGCCCTGCGCGAGGAGCTGTTCGAAGCGGTCGTCGCGGCGGCGGTCGATGAGATCGCGATTGGGACGGGAGCGGCCGAGGAAGAGAAGCTTGGCGCGGACGCCGTCGCGATTCACGCGCACTACGGCGTCGATCGCGGTCGCGGGATCGAGCCACTCCCACACTCCGCCGCCCCAGATCACGATGTTGTCCTTCGGCTTCTCGCACGCGCGCGTGTCGGCGAGGTCGATGCCGAATGGGATCTCCAGCCAGCGCGCGTCGCCGCTTTGCAGTCCTTCGTAGAACACGCGCTGTTTGCGCGCCGCGCAGATCAGCAAGTCCGCGCGCATCAGCGCTTCTGCGAGCCGCCACCATTCGGCGGCGAGATGCACGCGCTGCCGCAGCGACGGAAGGTTGCCGTACAACTCGCGCAGCTCGAGGACGAGCGGATCGAAGAGGTCATAGACGATGCGCTGTCCGCGACGTTTG
This sequence comes from Thermoanaerobaculia bacterium, assembly GCA_036383875.1. Classification (GTDB taxonomy): domain Bacteria; phylum Acidobacteriota; class Thermoanaerobaculia; order Gp7-AA8; family Gp7-AA8; genus QHVT01. The sequence goes on along the minus strand of DASVNL010000120.1, from coordinate 1,541 downwards.
CGAAAGTTCCGCGCCGGCTGGCCGATCAACACGGACGCGTCACGAATCGCGGCGCGCGCGGCGTCGGTGCCGTGAATGATCAGCGGCACATCGTCCGGCGCGACTCCTTCGCTTTTCGCGATGAGCGTCGTCGGCACATGCCGCGCGAGCTCCCGCGCCACATGCCACGCACGAATCCCCGGCCCAGCCATGCGCTCGCCAACGACATCGGGGGTATGGACGACGACCTGGAACATCGAGGTTCAACGATATAACGAGCGATGAACGATGAGAGATGAGAGATGAATCGTGTTGGTCTCTCGATTCATCTCTCATCTTTCATCACTCATCACTCCGAACAATCCCTGCACCATCCCTCGCAGCGACGACCGTCCCTTCACCAGCAACTTCACGTCCTCCATCACCAATGCTCCCATCCGTCCGACGCTTGGGTGCAGGCGGGCGACCCAGTAGCGGTTGCGGGTGCGTAAGCGCAACGCGTTGCCGCGGAGAACAGGGGCGCTGCTCGAGCCTCGGTGCGTGGCTTTGACGACGGGGAGAACGGAGAGGCGCCAGTCGTTTTTGTGAAGGCGGGCGGATAGCTCGACGTCTTCGTAGTAGGCGAAGAAGCGTTCGTCGAAGATGTGATCGCCCAACGCGGCGCGGCGGTAGAGGGTGGCGGTGGCGGATACGCCCCAGGCGACGGCGAGCGGCGAGCCGATGGCGAGGCCGTGGCCGATCTGGCGATACGTGCCGTCGCTGATCTCGATCCCCGCGCCGTCGATGCGACCGTCCGGGCGGCGAATGATCGTCTGCACGGCGGCGAGTTTCTCGTCGCGTTCGAGTGCGGCTTCCGCGGTCGCGAGCCAGTCGGGGTCGAGCACGACGTCGTTGTTGATCAGCGCGACGTACGCCGCGGTGCTGTGGCGATAGGCTTCGTTCGCGCCGCGCGCGAAGCCAAGATTCGTTTCCGAACGGATCACTTCCGCGTGCTGCACGCGATCGGCGACGGGAGACTTCGAGCCGTTGTCGAATACGAGCACGCGACGCGGCTTCACGGTTTGCGCGCGGATCGACGCGAGGCATTCGTCGAGCATCGCGCCGCCGTCGATATCGAGGACGATCACGTCACTCATGGATGCGCTCCAGACGATCGACGTTGATTGCACCCGACACGCAGCGCAGCGTCACGCGACCGCTCTCCGGAATCGTGACGCGCACCGATTGATAGCGCTCGTCGGGCTGCACCTGAATGGCCTCTCCTCCGATCTCGATCATCGCACCGAGGCCGGTGATGAAGTCGAGCGAGTACGTGCCTTTCTGCGCGAGGAACGTCGCGGAGTTCCCGGCTTCGAGCACCCAGCCGCCGCGATATTCGGTGCGCATGAGCGTGTAGTTGTCGGGGTAGAGCTTCCCGCCGTCGTGCGTGACGTGCTTGTCTTCGAGCTCGATCACCGCGCCCGGCTTGCGGCCGTATGCGAATCCCGCGGCGAGCGCGATCGCGAAGAGCGGAATCGCGAGGTCGACCTTCCAGCGTCGCAGTCCGATCGTGATCAGCACGA
>DASVNL010000119.1:0-2001 GCA_036383875.1 Thermoanaerobaculia bacterium | reverse complement strand
AGCACGTGCGGCACGCCGCTTTGCCGGAACGTCGTGCGGCGGATGCGGAAGCGTCCGTGGCCGCCGGGCAGCACGACTTCGGCGGTGCGCATTTCGGAGTCGGTGAGGAACGTTTCCAGTCCGAGCTCGCTCGCGTTGCGGGCGTGCAGTTGTTCGGCGCTGCGGCCGAGGAGACGTTCACCGGCGCGATTGACGAGGCGGAGGCGCCAGCGCTCGTCGAACGTGAAGATCGCGGAGTCGATGTGCTCGAACACCGAACGCACGAGCGCGGCCGCTTCGACTTCGCCGATGCGACGCTCGCGCAATGTTTCGGTGAGTTGATTGAGCTCGTACATCACCTCGCCCATCGCGTCGTTGCGGCCCGCGCCGCGCGCGCGAATCGAGTAGTCCTCTTCGCGCAGCGCGGAGATGAGATTCGCGATCGTGCGCAGTGGATAGTCGAGCTGCGCGTGCAGCACGACGACGAACATCACGATCGAGGCGAACGCGATCGACGCGACGACCCAGCGATTCGCGTCGAAGAACAACGTCCACGCCAAACACGCGACGAGTGGAGTCAGCGAGGCCAGTGATGCAGCGATGACGCGTGAGGTGAAGCGACTCAAGCGCTACAAACCATAACGCTGAATGCGGCGATACAACGCACTGCGGCTCAGCCCGAGCCCTTCCGCGGCTTTGCTGACGTTGCCGCCGTAGCGCGAGAGCGCCTTGCGGATCAGCAGCGACTCGACGTCTTCGAGACTCATCTCTTCGATGCGCGGCGCGCGATCGGCGGGCGACGTGAGTCCGAGGTCATTCGCGCGGATCGTCGTGCCGGTCGACATCAGCACGGCGCGCTCGACGGCGTGATCGAGCTCGCGGACGTTGCCAGGCCACTCGTGCGCGAGCAGCGTCTTCACCGCGGCTTCGTCGTATCCGCTGAGATTTTTTCTGTAGCGCGTGGCGTGCGCGGCGAGGAAGTGACTCGCGAGCGGCGCGATGTCTTCGCGACGATCTTTCAACGGAGGCAGGTGAATCTCGACCGTGCGGAGTCGGAAGTAGAGATCCTGGCGAAAGCGTCCCGCCTCGACCTCTGATTCAAGCCGCGCGTTCGTCGCGGAGAGCAGACGCACATCAGCGCGGCGCGTGCGCGACGATCCGACGCGCTCGAACTCGCCCGTTTCCAGCACGCGCAAGAGCTTCGCCTGCTGCGCGTGTGGCACATTCGCAATCTCGTCGAGAAACAACGTGCCGCCGTCCGCAAGCTCGAAGCGTCCGACGCGATCCGCGCGTGCGTCCGTGAACGCGCCCTTCACGTGTCCAAACAACTCCGACTCGAACAGCGACTCCGCGAGACCGCCGACGTTCACGGAGACGAGCGGTCGCGATGCGCGTCGCGACACCGCATGCAGCGCACGGGCGACCACGCCCTTGCCCGTGCCGTTCTCGCCCGTGATCAACACGTTCGCATCGGACGGGCCGATGCGCTCGATCAATTCGAGTACCGGCCGCATCGCGCGCGACTCGGCGATCAGCGCCGGGCGGCGATCGTCGCCGCGCAGCACGCGGTTCTCCGCTTCGAGGCGTTGACCTTTGCGCAATGCGCGGCCGAGGTCGACTTGCGTGCGCAACGTCGCGAGCAGCTTTTCGTTTTCCCACGGCTTCTGCACGAAGTCGCGCGCGCCGAGTCGCATCGCCGTGACCGCGACGTCGATCGAGCTCCACGCGGTCATCACCACGATCGGCAGCAGCTCGTCGTACGCGTGCAAGCGTTCCAATAATTCGAGACCTTCGGTGCCGCTCGTCGTGTCGCGCGCGTAGTTGAGATCGAGCAGCGCGACGTCGAACGAGCGCGCCTCGATCGCGCGATACACCGCGCCGGGCGACGTCACGGTCTCGACTTCGAACTCTTCGGATTTGAGCAGCAGTCGCAGCGCTTCGAGCACGTCCGACTGATCGTCGGCGATGAGGATGCGCGGCGAGGTCACGATAAGAGCCACCCATCGCGCAGTCGCACGACGC
>DASVNL010000118.1:0-3541 GCA_036383875.1 Thermoanaerobaculia bacterium | reverse complement strand
GCGGAGTTCTTCGATCCGTCGTTGTTTCAGGGACTGGCCGGCATCGGCTACGAACTGCTGCGCGTCGCGCGTCCGTCCGCGGTACCGTCCGTCTTGATATGGGAGTGAACGAAACCGCCGCGCGGCTGCTCGACGATTACTCCGTTCATCTGCCCCGCTGGCAGCAGCTCGATCCGATCGGACGCCTGCGCAGCGCGCAGTCCGACGCCGAGCTCCTCGCGATCTTCGCCTCCCTCGGCGATCGCCACACGCACTGCGCGCTGCCCACGCAAATCGCCGCATGGTTGCCGTTCAACGTCGCGTCGTGCAACGACGGCGTGTTCATCACCGCATCGCTCATCGACGACTTGAAGCGCGGCGATCGCATCGTGCGCTGGAACAACGCCCCGATGACGACCACGCTCCGCGAATTGATGCCCCTTCACCTCGGCGCGAATCGCTACGCGCGCGCGGCGAAAGCCGTGCAGATGCTCGCGCTGCGTCCGCTGTCGATTCTTCCCGAGCCCGCGGAGTCGCGCGTCGTGCTCGAGCTCGACGGCGGCAAACGCGTCGAGCTCGCGTGGCAGTTCGAAGAGTTGCAAACCCTCGGCGCGAAAATCGCGCCGCTCTTCGACAGCGACGCGTCGAACATCAGCGTGGCCGATCGCGTCATCCGCATCCGTTCATTTCGCGAGGCGCCGCAGCCGTTTCTGCAGCGCTTTCTCGACGCGCTCCGCAGCGTCCCGCAGGACGGCGTGATCCTCGATCTGCGCGGCTGCGAGGAAGGGATCATCCAGACCGCCGAACAACTCCTGCAACTCTTCACGACGCAACGCATCGAGCCCGAGCGCTTTCGCTTTCGCGTCACGCCCGCGATTCGCGCACTTGCCGACCGCTCGCTTCACGATTGGCGCGACGCTGTGCATCGCACGCGCGGCATCTACTCGCATGCGCAGACGATCACGACCGTCGACGAGGCGAACGCGATCGGTCGGCGCTATCCCGGACCGCTGCTCGTCCTCGTCGATGCGCTGACATACAGCAGCGCGGAAATGTTCGCGGCCGGCGTGCAGGACCACGCGATCGGCAAGGTCGTTGGTGTTGCGCCGCGCACGGGCGGTGGTGGCGCGTCGGCGTGGTCGCAGTCCGCGATCGCCGAGCTCACCGGAAACGATGCCTTGCGGCCGCGCGCATCAGAGCCGTCGTTGCGAATCGCGGTGCGTTGCGCGGAGCGTGTCCTGGGGAATCGCGGGAAGGAAATCGAGGGCTGCGGCGTCACGCCGGACGTCGTCCACGCGCCGACCCATTCGGACGTCCTTGCAGACGATAAGGATCTCCACTTTCGATTACTTGCGGAATTGTTGAATCAACGATAAATTGCTCCGACACACCGCAGCTTCGGCATTCGAACGGCAACGCAACATCAGGGAGGAGAAACATCTCATGCCCAATAGCCCGACGCCCACCGACTCCGTCGAACCGATCCGTACCGCCCTCGAGTTCGGCAGCGAAGTGATCCTTCCCGGCGGGAGCAATCTCGTCAAAGGGGATCTGAAGAACGGCGCTCTCTACGCCATCGCAGGTTGGGCCGCGCGTGTTGCGTTCGGTCTGCCGGGCCTGCTGCTCGTCAGCGCCAGCTCGTTCACGAAAGCGTCGACCGGACGCCATCTGCACGAGCACCTGGGCTTCAGCTGGCCGTGCATTCATTGCCATCACGACCACGCGCACGACAACGGTCCGTCGACGTCGAACACGAACTGAAGATGATTCGTCTGGTCATTTTCGGCGTCGGTCTCATTGCCGGTGCGGCGATGAAGCACAAGTGGCGCAGCATTGCCAAAGAAGGCATCAAGACCGGCGTGCGCGCGAGCCGGAAGATCCGCGAGATCTCCGAGGAAGCGATGGAAGAGCTCGAGGACGTCGCGGCGGACGCGATGGCGGAGCTCGACGCCGAGGAGCAGCACGCCGCGGAAGCGAGTGCCGGTGGCGACATCCACGGACACGGCCCGTCGAACTAGGGCCGTTTCGCGCCGGCACGCACTCCCTGGCCGCGAACGCTGGGACGTGCCGGTGCTGCGCCGCCGGCCCGATCTCGCACGCGAGCTCGAAGAAGCGATCGCACACAACCCGCGCGTGCAGCTCGTGCGCGCAAGTCACGACGCTGCGCGCGTGCTCGTGCTCTTCAAACCGCCGCTCGACGTCGGCGCATTGATCGACGCCGCGATCCCGCGACTTCCCTCGCGACACAAACGTCCGCCGCGCGGCGGTCTGCCGAAGCCGCTGCTGCGCATCCTGCAACTCGGACTCCCCGATCGCCGCGAGCTGTTCGGCCCACCCGCACTCACGATCCTCGGACACTCGTTGCAAATCCTGCAGGGCCTCGCATTCGTCGGCATGCTCAACGCGGCGCGCGGCGGCGGTCCGAAGTTTCTGAACATCCTGCCCGGCACGAAGGCGCGCATCGGATTCATGGCCGGCCTTTCGCTCGCCCTCAACGTGACGAGCATGACCGTGCAGAACCAGCGGCGTCACGCATGGCGCGTGCTCGCGCAGACGACACAACAACGCTTGCGCACGCGACTCACCGCGCGCATCCAGACGAAGGATCAGGCCTGGATCGATCGCTACGGCACCGCGCGTCTGACGTCCGTCATCACCGATGACACGGCACGCATCGGGGACTTCGTCGAGAACGCCTGCGACGATCTCATCGAGAAGTCGATGACGATCCTCATCGCGGGACTCAACGTCATCACCGTCTCGCCGCGACTCGCACTCGCCGCCGCGCTGCCTTTGCCGCTGCTGCAAGTTCCCGCGCGATTGCTGCAACGCATCTCCGCCGAACGCTACGCCGCGTTCAACAACGCATCCGTCGATTACGCGGCCGCACTCGACAGCACGATCCCCGGCCTCGCCGACATCAAGAGTTTCGGCGCGGAACGGATCGAAGCGCGACGTCTGCACGAAGCCGCCGCGCGACTCGCGCGCACATCCATCGACGCGGCCGACGTCGGGACACTGCAGGCGAACGTCACGCAAGGCATTCTCTCGATCGGCTTCAACAGCGCGACCGCGTACGGCGCACTGCTCGCCGCGAAGGGAAAGCTCGAACACTCGCAGCTCAATCAGGTGATCTTTCTCTTCCCGCAACTGCTCGCGTCGATCGCAGGCGCGGAGCGTTTGACGCGCATGTTCCACACGTCGACTGCGGCCGCGATGCGCATCGCCGAGGTGCTCGATGCGCGGCCGTCGATCCGCGGCGGACCGCTGCACTTGCGCGCGGCCGAAGCGAAAGGCGAGATCGTGTTCGACGATGTGTCGTTCGGCTACGACCCGCACGTCCCCGTGCTCGACGGCGTCTCGTTCCACGTCAAACCCGGCCAGACCCTCGGCATCGTCGGTCCGACGGGATCGGGCAAGAGCACACTGCTGCGCCTACTCGTTCGTTTCTACGATCCGACCGACGGGCGCGTGCTCATCGACGGCATCGACATCCGCCAGCTTCGTCTGCGCGATGTGCGCGCCGCGGTGAGTCTCGTCGGACAGGACGTGCATCTCTTCC
>DASVNL010000117.1:0-1976 GCA_036383875.1 Thermoanaerobaculia bacterium | reverse complement strand
TTGCCGTCCGGCGACCAGATGCCGTCGCGCTCGCGGATGCCCGGAGTCTGCGTGAGGTTGCGGATCTCCCCTTCTTTCGCGGGGACGGTGAACAGCTCACCGCGCGCGGTGAAGACGATGCGTCCGGCACTCGGCGAGAGCGAGTAGCCCTCGACGTTGTCCTTCACGTTCTTGAAGTACGGCAGCGTGTTGCGGAAGTCGCCGTAGACGTGGATCGGAATGCGCTCGCTCTTCTGGCCGTCGAAGCGGTAGAGGTAGCCGCCGTTCTCGTAGACGATCTGCGACTTGTCGGCGCTCGGCCAGAGGACGTCGTAGTCGGCGTGGTTCGTGACCTTGCGGGTCTGTTTGGTCTTGAGGTCGTACGCGTAAAGATTGAGGCGTCCCGCTTCTTTCGCGTTGCCGGCGGGACGATCGGAGTTGAAGTAGATCGTGTCGCCGATCCACACCGGCTGGTTGTCGGTGTACGGGCTGTTGGTGATCTGCTCGGACTTGTTCGAGGCGAGATCGTAGATCCAGACGTCCTGCGCGCGTCCGCCGCGATAGCGCTTCCACGTGCGGAACTCGCGCTCGATCGGCGTGTAGACGAGCTTCGTGCCGTCCGGCGAGTACATGCCGCCGCCGCCTTCAGGAATCGCGAGCGGCGTTTCCATTCCGCCGGCGACCGGCACGATGTACGGACGCGCCATGCGATCGGACCAGGGAACGCGATGCGGAAGGAAGAGGATGTTCTTGCCGTCCGGCGTCCAGTCGAGGATGCGGTTGTCGATGCCGCCGCGCGGCGGGAGCGCGCCGACGTCGTTATAGAACGTCAGCTGGCGCGGAGCACCCCCGTCGACGCTGATGACGTAGACCTGGCGGCTGCCGCTGTAGTCGCCGGTGAAGGCGATCCAGCGGCCGTCGGGGGAGAACTTCGGGAAGTACTCCATCCCTTCGTCGGAGGTGAGCCGGCGCGCGTCGCCACCTTTTGCAGAAGCGATCCAAAGATCGCCCGCGTACACGAACGCAACCGTGTCACCATGAATGTCGGGCTGGCGCAGAAGCCGCGTGAGCTTCTCCTGCCCCAGGACGCTCGTTGCACTTGCCACGAGCGCAAGAAAGATGATGAGCTTCTTCATAGCCGCTGCATAACACGGATCGGGAGGCAGTTTCATGGGTCGTCGCTTTTCGTTACTGGTTGTTGTCGTCGTCAGTGCCTCACTCCTCGCCTGCAGCGGATCCGGAACGTCGCGACCCGCCTCGATCGCCCCTCCGGCCATCAGCGCGCAGCTGATGCACGAAATCTTCTTCGGCTCGCAGAACAACGCGCCGGCAACGATCGAGGTGCGCGTGCTGAATCGCGCGAACGTTCCGATCAACATCCGCCGAGTCGAGCTCGACTCGCCCGGCATGGCGCAGTACACGATCCTCCGCAACGTCCGTTACTTCAACGAAGTGGTCCCCCCCGGCGAAACGAAAGCCGTCGGCATCGTGGTCACGGCAGTGACGCAGGTGAGCCGTCCGACGGAGCCGTTGCAGATCCGCGCGATCGTGGAGTTCGAGGCCGGCGGCACGCGCTGGCGCGAACTGTTGATGGAACGCTACTAGCCGAGTTCTTCGGCCAACGCGACGATGATCGCCGCGGGTCCGCGCACGTACGCGAGCTTGTACTTGTCCTCGTACTGAACCAGCTCGCCGACGAGCTCGACGTCGTGGGCGGCGCGCAAGCGCGCCAGCGTGTCGTCGAGGTCGTCGACCGCGAACATGACCTGCCGCAGTCCCAGCGTGTTCGTCGGCGCAACTGCCGGCTCGATCGGAACCAGCGCCGGATTCCGAAACGCCGTCAGCTCGACCTGCCCGTGTCCGTCCGGAGTCCGCATCATCGCGATGTCGACCTGCACGCCTTCGATCCCGTTGAGGCGATCCACCCACGGACCTTCGACCGGCGCCTGCCCCACGAGGGTCATGCCGAGGGTGGTGAAGAAGGAAATGGCGGCGGG
>DASVNL010000116.1:0-10246 GCA_036383875.1 Thermoanaerobaculia bacterium | reverse complement strand
GATCGCGAGTTCAGCCTCGCGTTCTTCAAGTCGGACGGCGATCATCACGGCACCGTCGACTTCTTCACGAACGATGCGAACGGCGAGTTCGACGCCGCGCACTTTGACGCGACGATGGCTCGATTCGCGCCGAATGGCCGTCTCGCGATCGACGGCATTGCCTCGATGATCATCGAGGCCAACAACGCCGATCCGAAAGCGTCGGACCTCGACCTCGTCAAGTCGGCCGGCGAGTGGGCGCTGATGGTCTGCGCGCTCGGGACGGAGATCGACGTCGCCGAGTTGCGAGCGATGTATCAGGGCGACTCATCGCGATTGCTCGCAGGCACCGCCGTCGCGACGGCGCGTCAATGGGTCGCGATGACGGCGCGAATCACGAAGACCATCGCCGAGCAGAAGGCGCATACGACCACCACCGAGCTCGCGATGCGATTGCATTCGGCATTCGGCGACGACTTCAATGAAGAGGGCGATCACCTCTGTCCGTGCATCGGATGCAGTCATGCCCTCTGGACATGACTGCATCGAAAGGAATCGTTAGTTGCCGATGGCCACGGTGTTGACCTGCGGAGTCGCCGTGGGGGCGGACCGCGTCATCGTGACTTCGACGTAGTAGCTGTTGTTCGAGAAATCGAGCTCGCCGGGATTGAAGAGACAGTAGCCGCACGCATTGGCGCCGCTGGTGTTGCCGCCGTTGACGTGACACATCTCTTCCTCGTCGCTGGAGCAATGGTCGACGCGCATGAGTCGGGCGGAGACGCTGCCGAGGGCGGAGTTGTTGGCGTAGGAGAGGATGAAGTACTGCCAGGGCGGGGAGAAGCTCGTGGCGCTGCCGTAGGTGTTCGTGACCGGATAGCGCGCGACGATCGTGCCCGTCCAGCCGGTCGCGAACTTGAGCGCCGGTCCGGCGTGCGCGTACGCCGAGGTCGAGCTCGGGTCGACGTGTCCGGCGGAGCCGATCATGCTCCAGTCATAGGTGGTTTGTGCGAACGCGGGGATGGCCAGGAGTGAGACAAGGAGGAGCAGTCCGAATAGCGATATACGTCGTGACATGAATATCTCCTTATGGAGATCACTCTGCCCCGGCCGATCGCCCCATGACTAGAGACATTTTGAGATGCACACGCACGTCTCGTATCCTCGGATTTCCGATGCCTCGCCTCGAGCTCAGTGCCGTCACGCCGCGCGTGCTCTGCGTGCGGCGTCCGCGGTATCTGTCGAACTCGTACATCGTTCACGATGACACCGGCGTCGTTCTCGTCGACGCGGGGATGGAGGCGGACGGCTCGGACATGCTGGCCGGTCTGCGCGAGATCGGCCGCGATCTTCGCGACGTCACCGCAATCCTGCTCACGCACTGGCACAACGATCACTCGTCCGGCGCGGAGGCGTTGCGCCAGGCGACGAATGCCACGGTCTACTACCACCGCAACGAGCACCCCAATTTTTCGAAAACCGCGGTCGCCGGACTGCGCGCGAAGATCGCGGATGTAATCCCCGAGACTGGCGTCTTCGCCGCCGTGAAAGCAGTCCTCGGCGAATCCCCGCCCCGCGCCATCGAGCGCGCGCAGTTCGTCGGGGACGGCGACGTCATCGAGTCGCGCTTCCGCGTCATCGAAACGCCGGGACACTCGGCGGGACACGTCAGCTTCTTCTACGAGCCCGATCGCGTGCTCTTCGCGGGCGACGCGCTCGCCGTGTGCGGCGGACGTCTCTGGTTCATGTCGCGATTCCTGACTGACTCGATCTCCGCCGCGCGCGCGTCGATGAGCACGTGCGTCGACGTCGAGGCGGATGCGATCTGCCCGGGGCATCGCGGCCCACTGAACGCCGGCCTCGCGAATCACCGCGCGACGCTGCGGCAATATCTTCAATCCGGCAAGCCCTGGCCGCTCATTTCGTGAGGATGCGCTGATGACGAATCTCGAAATCGTGAAGTCGTATTTGCGTGCAATCGAAGACAACGCGCCGTTCGACGAACTGCGCCGATTCTTCACCGACGACGTCGTGCAGCGCGAGTTCCCGAACCAACTCGTTCCGAACGGCGCGACGCGCGGCCTCGCGGAGCTCGCCGAGGCCGCCGCGCGCGGGAAAAAGGTCATCAGCGCGCAACGCTACGACGTGAAGAACGCGATCGCGGACGGCGATCGCGTCGCGCTCGAAATCATCTGGACCGGCACCCTCGCGATTCCGTTCGGCAAGATCCCCGTAGGCGGCGACCTCGTCGCGCACTTTGGCGTTTTCTTCGAGCTGCGCGACGGCAAGATCGCGTCGCAACACAACTACGATTGCTTCGACCCGTGGTGAGCGTGAGGCTCGAGCCCGCGCAGCCGCACGATGCGCCGCTGTTGGCGAATCTGCTCGAGCTCTACCTGCATGATCTCAGCGAGGCCTTTCCGATCGAGCCGGGCGCGGACGGGCGATTCGGATACGAGCGGCTTCCGCTGTATTGGACTGAACCCGATCGCAGGTTCCCGTTGCTGATTCGCAGCCACGAACGCGTCGTGGGATTCGTGTTCGTGACGCGCGGCTCGCCCATGTCCGACGATCCGGACGTTTGGGACATCGCGGAGTTCTTCGTGCTGCGGCGTCATCGCCGCGATGGTGTTGGGCGGCGCGCTGCGTTCGCGGTATGGGATCAGTTTCCCGGGCGCTGGATCGTGCGCGTGTTCGATGCGAATCGCGGGGCGATTCCATTCTGGTCGCGCGTCATCGCGGAGTATGCGAAGGGTGCGTTCACGCTGACGGAGCGGGATCGGTGGCGGGTGTTCTCGTTCCTTTCGTCAACATCACCGCGATGACCGCCGCCATCGACAGCGCCGCGCCCGTGAAGAACGCCGCGTGCGCGGACACTTGCTGGTAGATCACGCCGAACAGTGCCGTCCCTGCGAGGACGCACAGGCCGCTCGTCAGATAGAACGCGCCGAAGCTGCGGCCGCGGGCGTCCTCCGGAACGAGGTCCGCGATCCACGCGCGCTCCGCGCCCTCGGCGAGCGTGAACGGGATCGCGTAGAGGATGAAGAGAATCACGAACGACGTCAGGCTCTTCGCGAACGGGAAGAAGACGTAGATCGCCGCGTAGCTCGTCCAGCCGGCGATCAGCAGATAGCGGCGGTCGACGCGATCGGACAGCGCGCCGGCGCGTGTCGAGAAGAGCGACTTGATGACGTGATGTGCGGCCCAGAGCAGCGGGAGCATCGCCGTCGAAACGCCCGCGGCGTGCGCTTGCAGGATCAGAAACGCGTCGCTCGAATTCGAGAGCGAGAACAGCGCGATCGCGGTGAGTGGGCGTCGCAGCGACGCGGGGAGCGCGGTGATCGCGACCGGTTTGTGTTCCTTCGGCGTCGCGCGTGGCGTGTCGCGCAGGAGGATCGCGAGCATCGCGACGCCGATCGCGCCGGGAATCACGGCGAAGAAAAACGTCGCGCGGAGCGAGAAGCCGAACCCTTGCAGCAGCAGGAGCGCGAGCAGCGGTCCGACGATCGCGCCGGTGTGATCGAGCGCGCGATGAAATCCGAACGCGCGGCCGCGCTGATCCTTCGGCGTCACGTCGGAGATGAGCGCGTCGCGCGGCGCGGAACGCGCGCCTTTGCCCGTGCGATCGATCAATCGCGCCGTGAGCACGAGAGGCCAGATGCTCGCCGCGGCGATGAGCAATCGCGACGCGGCGGCGAGTGCGTATCCGCCGACGATGAGCGGCTTCCGTTTGTTCGCGCGATCCGACCACGCGCCCGCGTAGTACTTGAGGATCGACGCCAGTCCCTCGGCCGCGCCCTCGATGACTCCGATGATCGCGGGAGACGCACCGAGCGTCGTCGTGAGGAAGATCGGCAACAGCGGGTAGATCAGTTCACTCGCGGCGTCGTTGAGGAGTGCGGCGACGCCGAGGAGGATGACTTGCGGTTGCAGGCGCGGGCGCGTCACGTCCACGGAGGATAGAACAACTGGCGTGTTGCGGGCGCTTCGATACAATGCGCCGCGATTCGACCGCATCACAACAAGGGAGTTTCATTCAATGGCGATCAAAAAAGTGGGCGTGCTCGGTTGCGGCCTGATGGGCTCGGGCATCGCTCAGGTGGCAGCGCAGGCAGGGTATGAAGTCGTCGTGCGCGAAGTGGAGCAGAAGTATCTCGACAAGGGACTGGGCGGCATCCAGAAGTCGCTCGCGAAATTCGTCGAGAAAGGCAAGATGCAGCAGGCCGACATGGACGCGTGCGTCGGCCGCCTCAAAGGCACGACCAGCCTCGACGACCTCGCCGACTGCGACATCGTCATCGAGGCGATCATCGAGAACGCGCAGCTCAAGAAAGACACGTACGCGCAGCTCGACAAGATCGTGAAGCCGTCGGCGATCTTCGCGTCGAACACCTCGTCGCTGACCATCACCGAGCTCTCGATGGCCACCGCGCGGCCGAAGCAGTTCGTCGGCCTGCACTTCTTCAATCCGGTTCCGCTGATGAAGCTCGTCGAAGTCGTGCGCACGATCCTCACGTCGGACGAAGCGTTCGAAGAGGCGTTCGCGTTTGCGAAGTCGCTCGGCAAAGAAGCGGTGAAGTGCAAGGACAACTCGGGCTTCATCGTGAACCGCCTGCTGGTGCCGTACATCCTCGACGCGATCCGCGCGTTCGAAGAGGGCGTCGGCTCGATCGAAGACATCGACAAGGCGATGATGCTCGGCTGCGGCTACCCAATGGGACCGTTCACCCTGCTCGATTTCGTCGGCCTCGACACGACGTACTTCATCACGCACGTGATGTACGAGGAGTATCAGGAGAAGCGTTTCGCCTCGCCGCCGCTCCTTCGCAAGATGGTTCTCGCCGGACGCCTCGGCCGCAAGAGCGGCGCGGGCTTCTACGACTACTCCGGCGGGAAGCCGGTGGCGTTCGACGCGAAGTAAAGGACAGTCATGGATAACGTTCGCACTGAAAACAAAGACGGCGTTCTGATCATCACGATCGATCGCCCGAAACTCCTCAACGCGCTGAACGCGCAGACGGTGGCGGAAATCGGCGAGGCTTTCGAGGCCGCGCGTGAAGACGCGTCGGTGAAATGCGTGATTCTGACCGGCGGCGGCGAGAAAGCCTTCGTCGCGGGCGCGGACATCAACGAGCTTGCGCAGATGACGCCGATCACCGGCAAGGCCGTCGCGGAGAAGGGACAGAAAGTCTTTCGCGCGATCGAGCGCTTTCCGAAGCCCGTCATCGCCGCGGTCAACGGCTTCGCCCTCGGCGGCGGCTGCGAGCTCGCGCTCGCGTGTCACATCCGCATTGCGTCCGAGAAGGCGCAGATGGGACTTCCGGAAGTCACGCTCGGCATCATTCCGGGCTACGGCGGCACGCAGCGCATGGCGCGACTCCTCGGCAAAGGCAAAGCCCTCGAGCTGATCCTCACCGGCGATCGCATCGGCGCCGCGGAAGCGGAGCGCATCGGACTCGTGAACAAAGTCGTTCCCGCCGATCAGCTCATGACCGTTGCGGAAGAGATGGCTCGCACGATCGCGAAGCGTGGTCCGCTCGCGGTGCGCGCGGCGATCGAAGCGGTGATGAGTGGCAGCGACATGCCGTTCGAGGAAGGACAGTTCCTCGAGGCGACTCTGTTCGGATTGCTCGCGTCGACCGAGGATATGAAGGAAGGGATGTCCGCCTTCCTCGAGAAGCGCACCGCGGAATTCACCGGACGGTAATCTTTGTCCTTTAATTAACTCTCATGAGCGACAACCTGGAGCATCTGATCCACGACTGGAACGTCGACGGCGAGCAGGCGTCGCGGCCTGCGCGCAAGATCGAGTTCGACGACGAGACTCTGCGCGACGGACTGCAGTCGCCGTCGGTCACCGACCCGTCGATCGAAGAGAAGCTCCGCATCCTGCATTACATGAACGAGATCGGCATCGACAATGCCGACATCGGACTGCCCGGTGCGGGACCGCACGTGCAGAAGACCGTCGAGCGCCTCGCGCGCGAGATCGTCGAGCAGAAACTCAACGTTTATCCGAGTGCCGCGGGACGCACGCACGAGAACGACATCAAGCCGATCGTCGAAATCTCGGAGCGCGTCGGCATCGCGATTGAAGCCGATCTTTTCATCGGCTCGTCGCCGATCCGCCAGTTCGCGGAAGAGTGGGACCTCGACTGGATCGTCGAGCAGTCGACGAAGGCCGTGCGTTTCGCGGTCAGTCAAGGCATCCCGGTCATGTACGTGACGGAAGACACGACGCGTGCAAAGCCGGGAGACATCGAGAAGCTGTACACCGCGGCGATCGAAGCCGGCGCCGCGCGCATCTGCATCGCGGACACGGTCGGACACGCGACGCCGTGGGGCGCGCGCAACCTCGTGCGCTTCGTGCGCCAGCTCGTCGATCGCGTGAATCCCGCGGTGAAAGTCGACTGGCACGGACATCAGGACCGCGACCTTGGCGTCATCAACTGCATCGCCGCGCTCGAAGCGGGTGCGGATCGCGTGCATGGATCGGCCGCGGGCATCGGCGAGCGCGTCGGCAACGCGCCGATGGATCTGCTGATGGTCAACCTCAAGTTGATGGGCTGGATCGACAACGATCTGACTTCGCTGCCCGAGTACGTGCAGTACGTTTCGCGCGCGACGAACACCGTGCTGCCCGATCGCTATCCCGTTTTCGGACGCGATGCGTTCCGCACCGGGACCGGCGTTCATGCCGCCGCGATCATCAAAGCGAAGAAAAAGGGAAGTGAGTGGCTTGCCGATCGCGTTTACTCGGGCGTTCCGGCAGGCATGTTCGGATTGCGCCAGGTGATCGAGGTCGGTCCCATGTGCGGTTTGAGCAATGTCGTGTACTGGCTGGACGCGAACGGGTATCCTCAGGAAGAGGCGCTTGCGCGCGAGATCTTTCAATTAGCGAAGTCCACGAACCGCGTCCTCACGGACGATGAACTGCATACCTGCGCCCGCCGCTGGCAGGATGCCCAACAGACGGTGAGTAGTAGTTCGTAGAGCAGCCCGAGTGGCGAAATGGCAGACGCAGCAGACTCAAAATCTGCCGAGGTAAACCCTCGTGTCGGTTCGAGTCCGACCTCGGGCACCACACCGTGACAACGAAGCCTTCCCGACGAACGTAAAATAACTGATATGCGCCGACTGACCCTCGTTCTGTCGCTTTTCGTTTTTGCATTCGTTTCGAACGCAGCTCCCGCGAATCGCGGGGGCGAGCCGCGCCGGTCGCACCATGCGGTGCTGACCCCTGTGCGCGCGCTCACGGACGCCGACCGCGCGGAGTTGGCGGCGGAAGGAATCGAAGTCGGCGCGCCGCTCTCGAACGGCCGCCACGTCGTGCGCATCGCGGATGACGTCGTCGTCAGCGACTCGCGCATCGTCTCGATCGAAGCGATGCGGCCCGCGCAGAAAGTCCATGCATCCACCTATCGCGAGTTCGCGAAGGGCAGAACGATGG
Source organism: Thermoanaerobaculia bacterium (assembly GCA_036383875.1). Classification (GTDB taxonomy): domain Bacteria; phylum Acidobacteriota; class Thermoanaerobaculia; order Gp7-AA8; family Gp7-AA8; genus QHVT01. Next base: position 2,820 of record DASVNL010000116.1, on the reverse strand, counting down.
CGCGCGTGAACGTCGTCTTCCACAAAGACGTCGACTTCGACGCGGCGCGCGCGTCGATCCTCGCCGCGGGCGGCGTGATGGATCCGTTCAAGGTCCGCTTCTCGCCGTCGCAGCGCGTCGAGGTGAAAGTCGCGAGCTCCGCGCTCGAAGCGCTCGCCGCCGACGACAACGTCGTCGCGATCGCCGGCGTGCGCAACCTGCGTGCTCGCAGCGACAACGCGGTTTCCGCGCAGACGTCGCACGTTACCGAGCTTTACGCTGCGCCGTACAACCTCACCGGCGCGGGCGTGACCGTTTCCTTGTTCGAGCTCGCGGAAGGGCAGGCGTCGCACGTCGAATTCGGCGGACGTCTGACCGTGAACGCCACGGGCGGTGCGACCAGCGACAAGCAGCACGCGACGCACGTCGCCGGCACCATCGGCGCGTCCGGTGTTCGCGTCGATGCGAAAGGCATGGCTCCGGCCGTGCGCATCTATCAGTTCTGCATCCAGACTCCGTGCGGCGATGACCTCTCGTTCCTCGACGACAAAGACTCGAAGCTCGAGCCGCTGGGCGTCGTCGCGGACAACAACTCGTGGGGCTTCATCCTCGGCTGGAACGAAGAAGGCGGCGAGCAAGTCTGGACCGACGCCGACATCTACTACGGCGCGTACGACCTCTACTTCACGTCGCCGATCGACGAGATCTCGAACGACAAAGACATCCTCTTCGTGCACTCCGCCGGCAACGACGCCGATGCGCCGGTGTTCGCGGATGAATTCTCCGGACATCGCCACGTCAATAACGACGGCGATACCGACAAGACGAAGCTTTACTGCTATTCGAAGAATGGCAGCGGCACCGATTGCCCTGCGACCTGCACGGGCGGCTGCGAAACCGTTAAGCATCACGACACGCTGCCGTTCGACACGATCGGCGTAACCGCCGCTGCGAAGAACGTCATCACCGTCGGCGCCGTGAATCAGAGCGGCGAGATCGTGAACTTCAGTTCGCGCGGTCCGGCGAAAGACGGCCGCATCAAACCGGAAGTCGTGGCGCGCGGCGCGAACGTACTCTCGTCGATTCCGACCAACAGTTACGGGCGTTCGAGCGGCACGTCGATGTCGACCCCGGTCATCACTGGCATCGCGGCGATGCTCACCGAGCAGTGGCGCAAGACGTTCGCAGGCGCGACGCCGAAGCCCGTCGAGCTCAAGGCGCTCATCATCGCGAGCACGCAGGACCTCGGTAATCCCGGACCTGACTACACGTACGGCTTCGGACTCGCGAACGCGAAGACCGCGGCCGATCTGATCATCGCCGACGGCGGCGCCGGCACTCGCATCCGGACGCTCGGCTTTCCGAACGGCCAGGGCTCGACGCAGGAGTTCCGCATCAGCGTCCCCTCGACGCAGAACGTGCGTGTCGTGCTGCAGTGGAACGACCCCGCGATCATCCCGTCGCCGACCAGCGACGACGAAATCGCGGACGTCGCGCTCGTGAACAACCTCGACTTGCGCGTCGTCGGCCCGGACAACACGACGTATCAGCCGTGGGTGCTCGACAAGGCCGCGCCGAACGCGAATGCGACGAAGGGCGTGAACACGATCGACAACACCGAGATGGTCGACATCACGAATGCGGCCCCCGGTTTGTACCGCGTCATCGTGACGGGCACGAAAGTCACCGACGGTCCGCAGTCCGCGGTCGTCGTGACCTCGGTGCCGGTCTCCGTCGTCGCGCCGTGCTCGGATCTTCAGGAACCGAACAACGCGGTTGCGAACGCGTACGGCAATCTCACCGGCGGCTCGCCGATCACCGGCGCGATCTGCACCGACGGCGATCTCGACTTCTTCAAGTTCCTCGCGACCGAAACCGGTCCGATGTCCGTGACGATCACCGCCGGCGACACGCCGCTGCGCGTGACGCTCACCGGCACCGGCATCTCGCGCACGCAGGACATCGCCGCGGGCTCGACCGCGACACTGAATGCCGACGTCAACAGCGTGCCGAACGCGATCACGTTGCGGATCGAAGCGATCGGCACGCGTGGCGATGCGCCGACCTACACGTTCACGCCGGCGTTCGGCGTCGACGCGGGAACGCGACGTCGCAGCGCGCGACACTAGGACGACAACGACCGAGGTGGAGCGGCGGGCTCTTAGCCCGCCGTTTTTCTTTTCGCGACGCTTTCGGCGGGCTGAGAGCCCGCCACTCCACTTCCACTTGATAGGATGCGCGCCGTATGGCGTACAAAACACTGCTCGTCGATCTGAAGGAGGCGGTGCTCACGGTGACGTTGAATCGTCCCGAGGTGCACAACGCGTTCAATGATGAACTGATTGGCGAGGCGATCGATCTCTTCTCCAACCTCGACGTCGACGCCGCGCGCGTCGTCGTATTGACCGGCACGGGCCGCAACTTCTGCGCGGGCGCGGACCTCAACTGGATGTCGCAGATGGTCTCGTATTCGCGCGAGCAGAACGTGCGCGACTCGTCGCTGCTCGCGAAGATGTATGCGCTGATCAACGAGTGCCCGCTGCCGGTGATCGGCCGCATTCAGGGCGCGGCGATCGGCGGCGGCGTCGGACTCGCGGCGGTGTGCGATATCGCGATCGCGATGGACACCTCGCAGTTCGGCCTGTCCGAAGTGAAGCTCGGCATCCTTCCCGCGGTCATCTCGCCGTACGTGATTGCGAAGATCGGCGAGACGCATGCGCGCGCACTGTTCCTCACGGGCGAACGCTTCAACGCAGAGCGCGCGTGGCGTATCGGGCTCGTGCATCGCACCGTCGAGACGCTCGAGCAACTCGACGCCGCCGTCTACGAAACCGTCACGCA
>DASVNL010000115.1:0-3200 GCA_036383875.1 Thermoanaerobaculia bacterium | reverse complement strand
TGCACGACCGAGGTGATGATTCGCGATGGCGTTGACGACAGTGGCGGCATTCCGTATGGCGGGCCGAACTGGTGGGTCAGTCCCGACATCACCGCGAATCCGGGTACGCCCGATGAGGATGTGAATATCAACCTCGGCCTGCCGAATCCCATCACTGTCACACCGCGCAATAGCGGCTCCTGCGCAATTCCAGCCAGCACCGCGTACACCGTCTGCCTCGGCTGGTATTTGCCCACAGGAAGCGTTCCGCATCCGTTGCCCGCGGCCAACGTGATCTCCTGTCAGCCTCTCACTGTGCCTGCCGGCGGATGGGCTGTCGGCGCGGCGATGCCCACGACGTTCACGTGGACGCCGGATCCGGTCGCGGTTCCGGATGGCCACCACTGTCTCGTCGCTTGGATCGACCTCACTGCCGACCCCGTGATGAATACCCCGGCCGTCAATTGGGACGACAATCGCGCACAGCAGAACATCCAGTTCGTCGACTCGAGTCCGGGTGTGCCGCAGAGCGGTTCGTTCTGGATGAACCCGCAGGAAATGATCAGCGATCGCGGCATCGAGCTCGTGTTCCACGACTTCGATCCGGGCGCGCGATTCAATGTCGTTCTCCCTGCGCAATTGGAGGTCAAGAACGTCACCGGCGCCAAAGCGGTCCGTGCGACGGATTGCGGAGATCAATACAGCGAGAACCAGAGTTTCCTGCGACCGTGCTCCGTCACACTGCAGGACGTTGGACCCGACGCTCGCATCATGATCGACGTCTCACGCGTCTTGGCTGCCGGGAAGATTGACGTGAAAAACGAAACCGGCTCCAAAGGGACGATCGACATCATCGAGCACGGCCTTGTGCGTGGTCTCAAAGAACGAGGTCCCGTCGGCGGTGCAACGATTCGATTCGAGAAACGCTGAACGCACTTGCGGCGATCCGTCCGGGTCGCCGCAAGCGGACTATCCCGGCCAATTTCGAAGGGACTCGCGCAACGCTGTTGCAAGCTCCGCATCACTCTGTTTCAAGCGATCGAGCTCCACGAGCGTTTCGTCGCGCAGTCCGTGCTTCGCGAGAATCACCGCCTGCAGCAGGAAGTCATCGGGATATCGCTTGCGCGCGTCGTCGATTTCATCGACCGCGCTCTGTTCGAGAATTCGGAAGCGCGCCGGCGGATCCGGCGCCTTCGGATAAATCGACCGCGCGCCGTCGATGGTCAGCTCGACCTGCCACAAATATTCGCGGCCGCGTTTCAAATCGTGACGCGGCTTCCAGCGCGGATCGGCAAGCGCGCCGCTCTCCACGATCTCGTCGCCGTCCTGAAGAATCACGCTGTAGCTCGCGCCTTTTCGTTTTGCCCATTGAAACTGCGGACGCGCACTGGCGACGACGGCGTGGTCCGGCGAAAGGCGCAGATCGTCGTTGTCTCCATCGCCGCGCAATTGCGACTTCTTCGGACGCAGCTCCGCGATGATCGCGGGCATCGGCAGCGCGCGACGTTCCTTCACGTCCGCGACCCAAGCATCCCACTCCGGCCGCGCATACCTCGTCGAGACAACCGCGGGGACCGGTGGTGGTTCCACGACGCTGCTCGAAGTCGTGACGACGCGGGGCGGAGTCGGAGTTTCGATCGGCCCGCGATTGCGCACGAAAATCGTGATCGCGATCGCCGTGACTGTCGCCGCGATCGCGAGCGGCATCCAGTCGCGCGGCTCGCTCTTCTTCTTGAACCTTGCGATTGCGTCCCGCTCGGCGAGGCAGGTCTCGCACGCCGCGAGATGCGCGTCATGACCTTCCCACCCATCGGCGGACGCCATCAGCTCGTCGTCGGTGAGGTGCTCGTCCTCCGCGCTGACCTCGATCTGCATGCGCACGTCGCGCGACATCCGATCGAGTGAGATCGCCTCGCGAATCGCGCGGCCACACGACTCGCATGTCGCGGCATGACTTCCCAACGCGGCAACCTCGGCCGGCGGAAGGCTCCCGTCACGAAGACGGTCCAATTGCTCTGCTGTCACGTGAGACCCTGACTGAGAGGACGGACGGAATGGGCTCATATTCGCGCGCCGCTTGATTCTATTTCCATTTCGCCATTCGCCGGGCCAGTCGCATGCGCGCGGACTTCCGCAGGTTGATGACCTGCTGCCGCGTGAGCTTCAGCCGATCGGCAATCGTCAGGTCATCGAGCGGCAGCCGTTCCCACAACTCATTCAACTCCCCCTCGGACACTCCGACGACACGCGCGACCTCCGCAGCGCTGGCGATGTTCAACACCAGAAACAGAGTCAGGGCGTTCGAGCCTCCCGAGTCGCGCAGATTCAGCAGCAACGCCGCTCGCTGCGCGTCAGGAAGCTCGCGAATTTCCGACCACAACGTCGCGAAGTATTCACGCTGTTCGAGTGCGCTGAGCTGATCGTTCCGTTCGTCCGGCGGATATTCACCGCTCTCGACCACCGCTTCGCGCACGCCCCACAGCTCAGCGACGAAATCGACCAGCGTGTCGAACGCGATCGGATGTCCGACGCTCTTCAGGAGCGCCTGAATTGCGTCAACGGGACGCGCCTTGTTCCGCATGATTGACGAGGCTGCCGGCGCCACTGTCAACTTCGACGGTTGCCCCTTCCATACGGATAAGCCGGCCACAACGCACTCCGGTGTTTCCCACAATGCGAACGCGGGATTGCGCGTCAGCAGGTAGCGGAGATTTCGCTTGAGCCGATGGCGCTCGGGATAGCGCTGGCGCCGGAAGTCGTACAGCGCGTTGTACGTGAGCGTAGCCAGGTAATCGCTGAGAACCTTGATTGCGTGCTCTTCGTAAATCGCAGCGGCTCTTACTTTGCGAATCAGCCGCACAGCTGCGAGCGATCCGATTTCTTCCAGATCCTCGTTTCGAAGATTCGGCTCCGTGCGGCGGAATCGCTCGAGGATCGACGCGATGACGGGCTTGACGTCCTCTACGACCAGCGTCTCGATCGCTGCTTCCTGCGAACGATCATCGGCAGCCTCGATCAGGGGCCACAAAGCGCGGTCGTTCAGCTCATAGAGCCTGCTGGACACCTGCGCGAAGTGACGGCCGTCGTCCGGCTCGAATATGGCCATCGGATGAATGGAACTACTGTTCCGACCTCACTGAGGGATCGCCGAGGAGGACGAAGGGAGCCCAATGGAACGGGTGCTGCGTTCGCTTGTCGCGAATGCATTGCAATTGTGCGTC
>DASVNL010000114.1:0-2590 GCA_036383875.1 Thermoanaerobaculia bacterium | reverse complement strand
GAAGTGGACTGCCGCTCATCGCGCAAAGGATGAGCACACTGATCATGAAACGAAGCGTCTTCGCCGCACGTGGGGATTGCATCGATCTCTCTCCGATTACTCTGACTGACTGGGAATGACGGACCAGAGAGGGTCGATATTGGCAGGCGCCTGAAAAATCTCTTCGCGGGAGGTCCGCGCAGAAAGCAACTTTCGGGCTTCAGTGCTGGACGACTCGGTGCAGGAGCTCGAGGAGCGTGTCGATGTCGTACGGCTTGAGCAGGAAGCCGACGTTCGGACGGCCGAGCATTTCCTCGAGATCGGTGCGGCTGCCGTGGCCGGTCGAGAAGACGATCGGCATGTGCGGCCAGCGCGCGAGAATCGCGCGACACACGTCGACGCCGTCGGCGTCCGGCAATCCGCGATCGAGCAACACGGCGTCCGGTTCGAACGATTCGATCGCAGGAAGCGCGTCGCGGCCCAGCGCGACCGCGTGCACTTCAACGTCCTCGAGAGTGAGGATGGCGATCAACCCGGCAGAGACGCTTTCGTCATCCTCGATGATGACCACTTTGCGAATCTGCCTCGCAGCCTTCTGTGCGTCGATGGTCGTGTCGGGCGCGGGCGGATCGCAGCGGCGCAGGTAGAGGCGGAACGTCGTGCCTTCACCGACGACGCTCTCCGTCGTGATCACGCCGTCGTGCTTGCTCATGATCTGCTGCACGACCGCGAGGCCGAGTCCCGTGCCGCCCGCGTGCTTCGTCGTGAAGAGGGGCTCGAACATGCGCTGCATGATCTTCTCGTCGATCCCCGCGCCGTAGTCCTTGATCGAGATGCGCACGTACTCGCCGGGATTTGCCTGCGGCAATCGGCTGCGCTCTTCCGCACTCGCGACGGCGCTCTCGATCTCGATCACTCCCCTGCCCAACATCGCATCGCGCGCATTCGCGACGAGATTGCTGAGCACCTGCAGCATGAGCGTGCGATCCATCGCCGCCGCGACGTCATCGGCGACGGGCGCGATTCGCACGTCGACCAGCGGTCCGGCGATCGCACGCAACTCACTCTCCGCCGATTGCAGCAGCTCCGCGAGTCCGACAGCGCGAAGTTCGGGCTGCGAAGTCTGCGTGAACTTGAGCACTTCACTCGTGATCTGCTTCGCGCGTCGCAGCGCGTTCTTCACGTGACCCGCCATCGGCTGCAGCGTGTCGTCATCGCCGGCGCGACGCAGGATGACGTCGAGGAACGGCATGATGCCCATCATCACGTTGTTGAATTCGTGCGCGATCGTGGCGGCCAACTGGCCGAGGCTGGAGAGACGGCGATTGCGTTCAAGCTCGCGTTCGATCGCGTTGCGACGCGTCACATCGCGAAACGCGATCACCGCGCCGATCACCGCGTCCTCGACGACCATCGGCGCGCACGACACTTCGACGTCGAAGAACGCACCCGAACGATGGCGGAAGCGCGTGGAGAACAATGGCCGCGCCTCGCGCAGCCGCATCACATCCCGCACCGAATGCCCATCCGCCACATCCTCGGCATGCACGAGCGTGTGGAAGTCGCGCCCGATCATTTCCGCCTCGTCGTATCCGAGCATCGCCGCCGCGGCTGGATTCACGAGCGTGAGTTGGCCGTCAGGATCGACCGTGCAGATCCCGTCGTTCGCCGAGACAATCACCTGACGCAGACGAACCGCAAGCGCCTCGCGCTCTCGCATCGTTTCGCGTTGTTCCGTCACGTCCTGATTGACGATGACGACGCCTTCGATCTTGCCCTCGGCATCGCGCAACGGCGCGGCGGAGTTGAGGATCGTCTTCCGCGTCCCGTCGAACGCCTCGATGTCGAGCAGCTCGCGGTCCGTGACTTCGCCATGCAGCAACGCGCGCGCAGACGCCCAATCCTGTTGCTGCAAACGCTGTCCGGTGTCCGCACGCCACCCGCGATACTCCTTCGTGGCCAGCGCGGTGTAAGTGCGATGTCCGGCCCAAATCTGATCGGCCACCGCATTGGAGCGAATGATTTTTCCGTTCCTGTCCGAGACCACGACGCCGACGGGAAGTTGATCGAGCACCGCGGACAGCAACCGCTCGCGCTCCGCAAGCCGGTCATTTGCAGCGCGCGTCGCAGAGATGTCGCGTCCGATTCCGAACACCGCAGCGACCTGTCCGTTCTGTCGTTCGGGCACTGTTGTCGTATCGACGTACGCGATCGATCCGTCTTTGCGGAACAAGCGAAAGACCGCCTTGCCGCGCGTTCCAGCCAACGTCGCGCGAACGGTTTCCTGTCCGCGGGCAAGATCGTCCGGATGGACGATGGTCCGAAAGTCCATCGCCAGCAGTTCTTCTTCACTCCACCCGGTCATGCGTGTGGATGCAGGATTGGCGGAGAGAATCTGTCCGTCCGGCCCGAGGCGGAAGATCGCTTCAGATGCGTCCTCGACCAGACCGCGATATCGCTCTTCGGATGATCGCAGCGCCTGTTCCTGTCGAACGCGATCCGTAATCTCGCGGACGATCACCTGCACCGCCGCCTGTCCCTGCCATTCGATTTGGAACGCGGTCAGCTCGATGTCGATCACTGTCCCATCGATCTGCGCGAACTTCCGAAC
>DASVNL010000113.1:0-6575 GCA_036383875.1 Thermoanaerobaculia bacterium | reverse complement strand
TGGCATGTGCGCCGCAACCGGAGCGATCGGCTGCAGGAGAGTTCCATGAGAAAAGTCCTAACCTACCTCCTCTTTACCGTCCTTCTGGCGCTGCCGTCGCTCGCAGTCGAGCGGCATCAGTCGTACATCTCGTACGACGACGGCGGCACGATCGTGCACTCGGGTGAAGACGGGCGCGAGATCGACGCCCATCGCAATCTCCCGATCTACCCGGGGGATGAAGTCGTTACTGCACGCCGAGGACGCGCGGAAGTGCGTCTGTCCGACGGCAACATCATCGGCCTCGATCGTTCGACCTCGCTCCGTTTCGACTCGATCCTCGACAGCTACGAAGGCGAGTCCGACGAGACCGTCGTGCAGTTGCGCAACGGCAAGATCGCCGTGCAGCGCACCGACCTCGGACGCGACCGCGTTCGCGTCGACACAGAGAACGCCAGCTACGTCGCCGAGTACGAAGGCATCTACTCCGTCGAGACCGACGATCGCGGCCGCGATCGCGTCGTCGTGTTCGAAGGCAGCCTCGAGATCCGCACGCGTCAGCGCGCGACGCGTCTGCGTCGCGGCGAATCGGCGACCATCGACGACGACGGCGTATACGACCTCACCGGCGATCAGACCGATGCGGCCGACGACTTCGAGCGCTGGTTCCTCCGCCGCGCGGAGCGTTTCGACAACTACAACAATCGCTACGTCGACCGGAAGCTCGGCTACTGGGGCGACGATCTCGACGATCACGGCAAGTGGATCTTCGTGACCGGCATCGGCTGGTCATGGCGTCCGACGGTCGCCGCGAGCTGGCGTCCGTACTACAACGGCTACTGGTATCGCGGTCGCGCCGGCTGCCTGACCTGGGTCTCGTACGATCCCTGGGGCTGGGCTCCGTTCCACTACGGCCGCTGGTCGTATGACCCGATGTACGGCTGGTTCTGGGTGCCGGGCTATGGCTACTCGCCGGCGTGGGTGTACTGGTGGTACGGCTCCGGCGGATACGTCGGCTGGGCGCCCTCGGGCTGGTGGGATTGCCACCGCGGCTACTACGACTGGGCGTATCGCCCGTATCGCAACGCCGACTTCGGCTTCGGATTCAACGGCCGCATTCGCGTGAGCGACATGGACCTTCGTCCGTGGACCTTCGTCGATTCGACAGGCCTGATCTCGACGCGCGTCGATCGCGCCGCGCTTTCCGCCGACGCCATCAAGCAGCGCCTCGGCCGCAGCGGCGGCGGATTCGACTCGATCTCCGGCAGCCCTGCGCGATTCACGCGTGAAGAAGTGCGCGATCCGGCCGCGGCGATTCGCCGTCACGGACTCGGCAACGACACTAGCGCGGCGACCGCGCCCGACATGACGGCGTACTTCCGCCGCGATCCGAACCTCAACGGCGGCGTGCGTGATCGCATCGTCCGCTCGCGCGGCACTGCGCCGAGCGCTCCGAACACTCCGAGCAGCGGTACGACAGCATCGACGCCCGACTATCGTGGCAACGTCGGTGGTGGCCGCATCAATCGCGGCGGCTCCGGCGGCGGCAACACGGGCGGCGGTAGCGTCGCGCCGATCGCCGGTGGCAGCCCTGCGCCGATTCGCGGCGGCAGCGTCTCTCCGATCAACGGCGGCTCTCCCGCGCCGGTGACCGGCGGCGGCGACTCGCGCCGCGGCGAAGGTGGCTCGATCACACGCGGCACGACGCCGCCGGCGACGTCCGAACCCGACAACGGCGGACGCACGGGTCGCACGATCAATCGCGATCGCGACAACGACGGGAACGACAACTCGCGTGGCAGCGGCAACTGGCGCGATCGCGTGCAGAAGCCCGCGGACACTCCGCAGGTCACGCCTCCGCCCGTGAACTCCGCACCGCCGCCGTCCGACGACAGCACCAACCGCCGGGCGCCGCGCGATGACTCGTGGCGCAACAAGGCCCGCGGTGGCGACGCTCCGAAAGCCGAGACGCCGAGCTCCGATAGCTCATCGAGCAGCGGCAGCAGCGTCTCGCGTCGCATCATCGATCGCATCGGCGGTGCGCGCATCTATCCGCGCGGCGACAGCACCGACTCCGCCAGCAGCTCCGGCGGGTCGTCGCGTCGCGGCAGTGGCAGCGGCAGCAGCACGCGCAGCGGCGACTCCGGTCGCAGCAGCGGCGGATCGCGCGAGGCCGTGCGGCCGAGCCGTCCGTCGAGCGACAGCGGCAGTTCGACGCGTTCGAGCGGCAGCAGCTCCAGCGGCAGCTCGTCCTCGGGACGTTCGAGCGGCGGCGACGGTGGCAGCCGGAGCAGCGGATCGAACCGCGGCGAAGGCGGCAACATCAAGAAGGACTGACACTCACACGATTGACGAAGAACGGCGGCCCGCAACGGCCGCCGTTCTCATTTCGAGCCGAACCGTTACAATCCCGCGCGTGTCGCTGTCCCTCTTCTTTGCCCTCTACTGCCTCGAGGCGGGCCTGTTCTTCACCGTCGTTCCGTGGACGCGCCTCTGGACGATGAACCCACTCCTCCACAACGTCGCGGCGATCGGCGCGGTCGCCGATAACCCGTTCATCCGCGGCTTCGTCTCCGGCGTCGGCGTCGTGCATCTGATTCTCGGCGTCCGCGAATTCGCGCGCATCGCCCGCGCGCGCCGGAGCGCGGCGCCGTGAAGCGGCCATCACGCCTCTTTCTCCCGCTCTTCCTGACCGCGCTGGTCGTCGGGCTGTATGCCCTGGCGCATGCGAACCCGTCGTGGATCGCGCGCATGCACGTCACGCCGAAGCGATTCGAGAACATCGTTCTCTTCATCGCGACGCTGCCGATGATCCTCTTCGTCGTGCGGGCGCTGGATCTCCTCGCGTTCGACGTCTTCGCCTCGCGACGCACCGTGCGCGCGCCGCTGCTGCTGCGCGAGCTCGTGTCGATCGCGCTGTTCCTGATCCTCTTTGCGTGGGCGATGTGGGCGATCTTCGACTACAAGGTCACCGGCTTCCTCGCCACCGGCACCGTGCTCGCCGCGGTTCTCGGACTCGCGTTGCAGGAAACGCTCGGCAATCTCTTCGCCGGTATCGCGCTGCATCTCGAAGACAGTTTCGAAGTCGGCGACGTGATTCGCAGCGGCGAGTACTTCGGCGTCGTCGAAGCGGTGCGCTGGCGCGGGACACGGCTGCGCACGTTCAACAACAACATCGTCATCGTGCCGAACTCGATGGTCGCGCGCGAACGCGTCGAAGTCTTTCCGCGGCAGAACCTCAACGCGCGTGTGCTGCAGATCGGCGTCGACTACAACGTCCCGCCGGCCGAAGTGATCGCGGTGCTGACGCAGGCCGCGGAGAACGTGCAGGGCGTCGCGCAGGAGCTCCCCGCGTTCGCGCGACTGGCGAGCTTCGCCGAGTCGACGATCGTGTATGAGATCAAGTACTTCATGCACGACTACTCGCAGCGCGACCGCATCGATGCGGACATTCGCAAAGCCGCGTGGTACGCGCTGCGCCGCAACAACGTGCCGATCCCGTATCCGATCCGCTCGGTCCAGCGGTACACGCCGCCCGCACCGCGACAACATCCCGATCGCGACGAGATCGTCGATCGCCTCAACCGCGTCGACATCCTCGGTCCGCTCTCCATCGAAGCGCGCAACGAGATCGCCGCGGTCGCGCGCGTGCATGTGTATTCGAACGGCGAGACGATCATTCGTCACGGCGCGGCCGGCGACTCGATGTTCATCGTGCATCAGGGCACCGTCTCCGTGCGCGCGGACGACAACGAAGTCGCGCGACTCAAAGCCGGCGACTTCTTCGGCGAGATGGCGTTGCTCACCGGCGAGACGCGCGCGGCGGATGTCGTGGCCGACGCGGACGTCGTGGCGATCGAGATCACGAAGGACGCGCTGCAGCCGGTGCTGATGAATCATCCGGACCTCGCATCGGCGATCAGCGCGAAGGTCATGGAACGCCGCGGCTCGCTCGACTCCGCACGCAACGCATCGGCGGACGACGTGCAGCAATCCGTGCTCTCCCGCATTCGCGCGTATTTCGGGTTATGAAACGCCTGCTCATCGTCGAGGACAAAGAGTCGCTCGCGCAGATGTTGCGCGAGGTCGTCGAGGCCGACGGCTTCGAGCCCGAGATCGCGTCGACTGGGTCGGAAGCGATGCGCTGGCTCGCCGAAGGTCGCAAGTACGTCGCGGTGCTCACGGACTTGCGCTTGCCCGGCGCGGACGGCATCGCGGTGCTGCGGCAGGCGAGGGAGAGCGATCCGGATTGTCCCGTCGTCGTGATGACCGCGTTCGGCACGATCGAGAACGCAGTCGAGGCAATGAAGCTCGGCGCGTACGACTTCATCCAGAAGCCGGTCGACGTCGATCATCTCTCGCTGCTGCTGCGCCGCCTGCGCGAGCATCGCGAGTTGCGCTTCGAGAATCTGCTGCTGAAGGAAGAGTTCCAGAGACTGCATCGACTGCCGGCGATCGTCGGCGAGTCGCCGCGCATCGTCGAGGTGTCGCACGCGATTCAACGCGTCGCGCCGACGGATGCGACGGTGCTGCTGCAAGGCGAGTCGGGCACGGGCAAGGAGTTGTTCGCACGCGCGATTCATCAACTCTCGCCGCGCCGCGATCGTCCGTTCGTCGCGATCAACTGCGCGGCGATTCCGTCGACGCTGATCGAGAACGAGCTCTTCGGACACGAGAAGGGCGCGTTCACCGGCGCGAGTGCGCGACAACTCGGCAAGTTCGAGCTCGCGGACACGGGAACGATTTTTCTCGACGAGATCGGCGAGCTCGAGTCAGGCGTTCAGGCGAAGATCCTGCGCGTGCTGCAGGAGCGTCGCTTCGAGCGCATCGGCGGCACCGCGTCGATCGACGCGGACGTCCGCGTGATCTGCGCGACGAACCGCCAGCTCGACGAGGCCGTGAAACGCGGCACGTTCCGCGAAGATCTGTTCTTCCGCATCAACGTGTTCCCCGTGACTGTGCCGCCGCTGCGCGCGCGTCGCGAGGACATCGACGCGCTCGTCGACACGTTCGTGCAGCGCTTCGGACGCGAGCTCGGCCGCCCGGGACTGCGCATCGCGGACGACGCACGCGCGGTGCTGCGCGCGCACGAGTGGCCCGGCAACATCCGCGAATTGCAGAACACGATCGAGCGCGCGGCGATCCTGTGCGATCGCAACACGATCGAAGTGCGCGACCTGAACGTCGGCGCCGCGACGCGCAACGACGCGCTCGCCGATGCCGTCGATCTCTCCGGCACGCTCGACGAAGCGACGGAGCGCACGACGCGCGTCGTCGAGCGGATGAAAATCACCGACGCACTCGCGCGCACCAACTCCCGTACCGAAGCCGCCGACGCGCTCGGCATCACGCCGCGCACGCTGGCCGCAAAAATGAAAGAGCTGAAGATCGATGAGTAGCAACATCCCGACGTCGAAAGACGTGGTCGCGTTTCTCAACGAGCGCCTCGCCGCGCGCGGACTGCCCTACCGCCTCGAGCACATCGCCGTGCTGCCGTACATGAATCCGATGTGGATGGCGAACTGGGACGCGCCGCAACTCGCAGACGCGCCCGAGCAGGACATCATCGAGGAAGAGCTGCGCGAAGCGCGCTGGCAATTCCCCCAGGTGATGGACGAGTACTGATTTGAGGAGCGCCGACGAGGGCGTCGGCGTTCCGCTACTCGGCGGCGTTCGGCGGTTGCATGCCCAACAGCCCCGACACGAACCGTGCGATCTTCGTCTGCGAGATCTCGCCGAACGATCCGCGCGGCACGCCTGCGCCGGCCGCGAACATCACCGAGTGCAACTCGCGATGCGTGTTCAGCGCACCGTGATGTCCGTACGACTCCGGCTCGCCGACGATCGGCGCGTCGCTCGACGCGGAGAGCTCGAGGTTGGGAAACGCGTACGCCATGATGTCGCCCGTGTTGCGATGCGACGCCGCAGTCTTCTTGTCGATGCGCTCGAACCAGCCGGTGGCAGTGAGCATCGCGACGACGGCGTCGCTGTCGTCGGTCGCGTCGAAGCGATAGAGATGCGCGACGCTCCCCGACACGTACGCGCGCCAGCGCGGCGCGAAGCCGCGTTCGGCGAGCAGGCGATTCATGCGGATCTCGCGCTCGAAGCCGACCAGGCCGTGGTCGCCGGTAACGACGAGCGCGTCGCGCGCGGGATCGAGTGACGCGCGGATGGCCTGCACCGCGCGATCGGCGGATTCGAACGCGCCGCGGATCACGCTTTCGTCGTAGCCGAGGAAGTTGTGCTGTGCCTCGTCGACTTCGGGGTGATAGGCGAGCAGCAGATCGAACTCCATGTTCTGAATCGTGAGCGTCTGCGCGCGCGTGACGAAGTCCGCGATGCGCGTGATCTGCTCGGCGAACGTCGCGGCGTCGATGTCGGACATCTCGTCGGGCGTGCCCGGCCAGAAGCCGATCTCGCGATCGAGCATGTCGCGATACGACTCCGGATACGCCGTCGTGCGCGAGATCGCGCCCCAGTAAATCTCGACGTCGAGCGTTGGCTGCGCGGACAGGATCTTCGACCACGAACCCGCGACGCCGGTCGCCGTTTCCTGCGAGATCGCGAACCAGCCGCGCGCGTCGGTCGCGAGCTCG
>DASVNL010000112.1:0-13506 GCA_036383875.1 Thermoanaerobaculia bacterium | reverse complement strand
CCGGAGTTGATGTGCACGCCGCGATCGTCGGCGGACGTCTTCACGTAGTGGCGCATGTGCGACGGCTGCGGATCGCGGCCGATGATGCGGTCGTCGTACGCGGTGCCGGGTGCTTTCATTGAGCGAATCGCGACGCCGTTCACGCGCTCGGTGAGCAAGTCCGCGCCGACGAGCCAGTCGGCGCGCGCCGCGGTTTGCTTGCGTGCGAACTGCTTCACGAGCACGCCAAAGACATCGGAGTAATGTTCGGCGAGTGCGCCGCACTGCCCGCTGAAGCCGATGCCGGCCGCGTACTGCGTGACGCCGTGCATCAGCTCGTGCGCGATCACGTCGAGCGATGCGGTGAAGCGGCGAAAGTACTTGCCGTCGCCGTCGCCGTAGATCATCTGCCGCCCGTTCCAGTGCGCGTTGCTGAATCCGCGTCCGAAATGCACGGTCGATTCGATGCGCATCGCGCGGTCGTCAATCGACGTGCGCTCGAGCACTTCGCGGAAGAAGTCGTACGTTTGTCCCGCACCTTCGAACGCCTCGTTCACCGCGGCGTCCCGCGACTCGTCGCTCCCCTCGGTGCGCGCCCGCTTGCCCGGCAGTTCCTCGGATTGCCGCGCGTCGTAAACGGTGCGGCGCTTCGCGCGCGTCGGGACGACGAGTGTGCCGGCGACGATCGCAACCGGCGCTTGCCGTTCGCTGCGCGGCTGCGAGGTCAATTCGAGTGCGGCCAACGCGAGAGCGCGATCGGCCTCATCGCCGTTGCGGGCAATGTTGCGGAGGATGTACGGCGGCACGATGCTGCAGCGCACGTGAGGGACCTCCAAGCTGTGGGATTGGCTGCACATGGTAGACCTCGGGTGCAGGTCGCGCTACGGGACGAAAGTCTTACCGGTGGAGCGGCGGGCTCTCAGCCCGCCGAGGTCGGTGTGATACACGGCGTGCTATACTCCGCGCCCCATGCTGCAGACGATGACGACCGGCCAGACGCGAACGACGAGCACCACGCTCGCGCCCTGTCGTTGATCGTTTCCCCGAAAGCACGACCGATCACGAAGACAGGGCTTAGGCCCTGTCTTTTCTTTTTTGCGAGGACACCATGAACGTTCAGCTCCCCGACGGATCCATTCGAGAAGTGCAGGAGAACGCGACCCTTGCTGATGTCGCGGCCTCCATCGGAAAGCGGCTCGCGAAGGACGCGATCGCCGGCAAGATCAACGGCAAAGTCGTCGACGTCTACACCCCCGTGCCGGACGGCGCGAAGATCGAGATCATCACGCCGAAGTCGGACGACGGCATCGACACCATCCGTCACTCCACCGCCCACCTCATGGCGCACGCCGTCCAGGAACTTTTCCCCGGCACTCAGGTCACGATCGGCCCGGTCATCGAGAACGGGTTCTTCTACGACTTCGGCACCGATCGTCCGTTCACCGAAGAGGATCTGCGCCGCATCGAAGAGAAGATGCAGGAGATCGTGAAGCGCGATCTGCCCGTGCGTCGCGAAGAGTGGACTCGCGACGAAGCGATCGCCACGTTCGAAAAGCTCGGGGAGAACTACAAGGTCGAGATCATCAAAGCGATCCCGGGCGATGAAGCGCTGTCCGTCTATCGGCAGGGCGAGTGGTTCGATCTCTGCCGCGGACCGCACGTCCCGTCGACTGGAAAGCTCGGCGCGTTCCGACTGACTTCGGTCGCCGGCGCTTACTGGCGCGGTGACTCACGCAACGCGATGCTGCAGCGCATCTACGGCACCGCGTGGGCGGACAAGGAACAGCTCGAGGCGTACGTCAAACAGATCGAGGAAGCGAAGGCGCGCGATCACCGCAAGCTCGGCAAGGAGCTCGACCTCTTTCACTTCCATCCGTTCGCACCGGGCGCCGCGTTCTGGACTCCGAAGGGCACCACCATCTATCAGACTCTCTCGCAGTGGATGCGCGATCTGACTCACGACGGCGGTTACGTCGAGATCAAGACTCCGCTGCTCTTCAACAAAGGGCTGTGGGAGATCAGCGGTCACTGGGGCAAGTACAAAGAGAACATGTTCCTGGTCCACAACAGTGAGACCAACGAGCACGACTTCTCGCTCAAGCCGATGAATTGTCCGTCGCACCATCTCTACTTCGGGATGCAGCGGCACAGCTATCGCGACCTCCCGCTGCGCCTGCACACGCAGGACGTGCTGCATCGCAACGAGGCCACCGGCTCGCTCAGCGGACTCACTCGCGTGCGGCAGTTCGCGCAGGACGACGCGCACATCTACTGCATGGAATCGCAGGTGCCGAACGAGGTGCGCCGCTTCGTCGCGCTCCTCGATCACGTCTACGGCGCGGTTGGTCTCGAGTACACCGCGAAGTTCGCGACTCGCCCCGAGCAGCGCATCGGCGACGACGCGCTGTGGGATCGCGCCGAAGGTCTGCTCCGCGCGGCGCTCGACAGCCTCGGACGTCCGTACGAGTTGAAGGAAGGCGACGGCGCGTTCTACGGCCCGAAGATCGACTTCGAAGTGTCGGACTCCCTCGGCCGCAAGTGGCAGCTCGGCACGATCCAGCTCGACTACAACGCGCCCGAGCGCTTCGATCTGAACTACGTCGGCGAGGACAACGCCATGCATCGCCCCGCGGTTCTGCATCGCGCGATCTACGGATCGTTCGAGCGCTTCATCGCGATTCTGATCGAGCACTTCGCGGGCGCGTTCCCGTTCTGGCTCGCGCCGGTGCAGGTCGCGGTGCTGCCGCTGTCCGAGAAGTTCGTCGAGTACGCGGACTCGGTCGGCGCGAAACTGCGCGCCGCGGGGATTCGTACTGAAGTAGATCAGAGCAACGAAAAGCTCGGCGCGAAGATCCGCCAGGCACAGTTGCAGAAGGTTCCGTTCATGCTCGTCGTCGGCGAGAAAGAAGCAACAACCGGCACCGTCAGTCTGCGCAAACGGACGGGCGGCGACCAGCCTACTTTGACCATCGAGGAATTGATCGGCACGGCAAAGGAGTTGCTCGCGAGCCGGGCTTTGTCTTTCTGAGCGATTCCGGAGACTTGACCTGTCGGGACATTTGTCCGTATGTTTGACCACCCGCACAACCTAGGAGGAACAACGTATTTTTCCGCCACGCCGTAATCCGCGATTTGACCGTAGACCCGTCGAGCCCGAAAACCGAATCAACGATCTGATCCGTTCGCCTGAAGTCCGTCTCATCGACACGGAGGGCAAACAGGTCGGCGTCGTACCGATCGCCCAGGCCCAGGAGATGGCTCGCGAGAAGGACCTCGACCTCGTCGAGATCTCGCCGACCGCCAATCCTCCGGTCTGCAAGATCATGGACTACGGCAAGTTCCTCTTCGAGAAGAAGAAGAAGGAAGGCGAGGCCAAGAAGAAGCAGAAGATCATCATCGTCAAAGAGGTGCAGTTCCGCCCTCGCATCGACGAGCACGACTTCGACTTCAAGAAAAATCACGTCGTCCGCTTCCTCGAACACGGCGACAAAGTGAAAGCCATCGTCCGCTTCCGCGGCCGTGAGATGACGCACATGGAGCTCGGCAAGGCCGTGCTCGACCGTCTGCTCGAAGAAGTGAAGGAGCACGGCGCGTCGGAAAACCAGCATCCGGACGTGCAGGGCAACCGCATGTCGGTCGTCATCGCTCCGAACAAGTAGTCGCGGCCTCGGCCGCAACCCGGGAATCATCCAAAACCTCGCTTGGTTACGAGCCAAGCTGTAGCAAAGGACTGCTTATGCCGAAAATGAAAACGCACCGTGGCGCCGCCAAACGGTTCAAGAAGACCGGAAGCGGAAAACTCCAGCGGAATCACGCCTTTCATTCGCACATCCTGACCAAGAAGTCGCCGGGCCGTAAGTCGAAGCTGGCCGGTGAAGTCGAAGTCTCGCCTGCGAATGCGAAGACCGTCGGCCGCATGATCCCGTACAAATAAGACGGGCAACGGAGCGCGCCGGGTGTGAACACTCACTCCTGACCCGGCCGCTCGAAAGAAAGGAAAACGAGGAGAACGATGCCGAGAGTCAAACGAGGTCCAAAAAGAAAGAACCGCCGCTCAAAGATCCTGAAGCTCGCCAAGGGCTTCTACGGGATGAGATCGCGCGGCCACCGCATCGCCATGCAGGCGGTCGACAAGGCACTGAACTCCGCGTTCACCGGCCGCAAAGACCGCAAAGGCGATTTCCGCAAGCTCTGGATCGCGCGCATCAACGCCGCAGCGCGCCTGAACGGAATGTCCTACTCGAAGTTCATGGCCGGCCTCAAGGCCGCTGGCTCCACGCTCGATCGTAAGATCCTGGCCGACCTGGCCGTGCGTGACGCCGCCGGTTTCGCCGCACTCGTCGAGAGCGCGAAAGCCGCCCTGCCGCAGAAGAACGCGTAATCAAACCAATCCAGCTTGTGTGAAAACGGCGGGCTTCGCGGCCCGCCGTTTTTCTTTTTCAATCTAGTTCCAGTAGGTCAGCTTGCCGCTCGCATCGACCGCCGCGAGCTTCGCCTTCGCGTCGTAGACGATGAGGCGCGGATCGCGATCCCAGTACGGCCCGGGACCTTTCACGTCCGGCACCGACTTCACGATCGCGCCGCGATTCACGTCGACGAGAAACATCGTGCGACCCTGCCCCGTCGTGTAGTTGTCGGTCTTCGTGAAGCCGAGAAGAATCAGCGTCCCGTCCGTGCGCTCGCCCGAAATCCACGCGACGCGCACCGGCAATTCGACGGACCGCTCGAGCACGCCGTCGCGTGAGTAGACGCGGAGCGTCGTGACGTTCTTCTCACGCGCGGACAACACCACGCGACCGTCGCTGAGCATCGCCGAGGTGAAGACGTTGCCTTCGGCTCCCGGAAGCTGCGCGATCGTCGCGCCGGTGCGACCGTCGACGATCAGGCGATTGCTGCGCAGCAGCATGCGCGAACTGTCGCGCGACACCGACACGAGGTTGTAGCGCGGCAACGACTCGCTCCGGCCCGTCACGACGCGCTTCTTCGTGCGCACGTCGAGCTCCACGATCTCGACAGGCACTGAAGCACGGCCCACCGGTTTGTGCGACACGACGCGCAGCACATCGGGCGAGACGAACCAGAACGAGTAGCGCGGATTCGGCTCGACCGGCATCGCCGCGAGGATCTTCGCGGTCGCGCGGTCGTAAACCGTGATCGATCCGCCGTCGCGCACGGCCAGCCGCGCGCCGTCGTCGGAGAACACCATCTCGTTGATGATGCTCGAGTCGACGCCGAGCGACTGATTCTCGTTCGTCGTGAGGTCGCGAATGATGATCGAGCCTCGCGACCACTGGAACATCCCGGGCTCGACCCACGCCGCGAAGCGGCTGTCGCGCGAAAACGCGATGTTGGTGAACGGCGGCAGAGCAAGACGATCGCGATCTCCCGACGCAGTCGACACGGCATACGTCGACTCCGCACCGCGACGATACGGCGCCGTGCCGGTGACGAACAAAGCGTTGCCGGACGCGCTCTGGCTGAGGCTCTCGACACGATCGAAGGTCGACGGCGTCGCGCTGGTGAGCCACAACACCATGACTCCCGCAAGTGCGAGAACGATCGCCACGCCCGTCCACATCGCACGCGACAACGCCGCGTGATTGCGGCGCAGGTCCGTGCGTCCATTCGCGAGTTGCCAGTACGGCGCGACCATCAACACGACGACGAAGAGCACGCCGATCGTCGCGAGCAGCGGCAGGAAGATCGCGGTGAAGAGCACCGGCCGCACGATGTATGCGAGCGCGCCGAACGCGAGGATCGCCGCGGCGAGGTCGATGCCGAGGATCGCGGAGCGCGAGCGCAGCATCGTGCTCGCGGCGTGGCTGAAGAAGTAGAGGATCAGCATCGCCGCGAGGATGGCGGTCGGAATCTGCCACTGCTCGTCGAGCCAGCGCACGTGCCACGCTTTGCCCGCGAGGAGCATCGACGGCAGGACGATGATGGCGAAACACGCGATGGCGCTGAGGAGCGCGCCGAGGGAACGACCGACCCACAGCGAGCCCGGCGAGATCGGCTTCGAATACCAGAACGACATGCGCTTCTCGCTCAGCTCACGGCCGAACGTCAGGATGCCGAACGCCGCGGCGAGTCCGAGTCCGACCATCAGTCCGAGAAATCCGCCGACGCCTGCGATCACGTCGGCGCGATGTCCCCGCGACGAAGGCAGCAAGGTCGCGAGGAAGGGCATGCACGCCAGCACGGCGGCGATCAGGAACAGTCGGCCTTTTTCGCGCACGTCGCGCGCTGCAATCAAGAGTGCGGTGCTCATCATTTTTCTCCGGCGACGGCGATGAAGATCTCTTCGAGCGACATCGGCGCGCTGTCCGCGCGGAGTCCCTCGAGGGCCGTCTCGTTGTAGTTGGTGACGACGGCTTCAGTGCCGCTGCCCCAGGCTCGCGCGCTGGCCACGGCCAGTTGCTTCTCCGCGAAGACGGGTGCCGGCCCGGCCACGCGGACGCGCCGGAAGCGCGCTTTGAGCGTTTCGGCGTCCTCGTCGAGCACGAGGCGGCCGTCTTTCAAGATGCCCACGCGATCCGCAATCGACTCGATCGAATCGAGATCGTGGGTGGTGATGAGGATCGTGATCCCGCGATCGGCGAGATCGGCGATGACTTCCTCGAACAGCGATTTGCGCGCGACGACGTCGAGGCCGAGGGTGGGATCGTCGAGGATCAGAAGCTCTGGTGATGTCGCGAGCGCGAGCGCCAGTGCGACCTGCTTCTTCTGTCCCTTCGACAGATCTCCATACCGCCCGGCCGGCGCGATGCCGAACCGCGACAGGCGTTCATCGAACGCGGTCTGTTGCCATTGGGGATAAAGACGTGCAGAGAACGTCGCGAGATCGCGCACGCGGCTATCGGGCGGCGCATCCGCTTCTTCGCTGACGACGCCCACGCGCAGCATGAGCTTCGTACGATTGCGCCACGCGTCGGTGCCGAACAACTCGACCGATCCCTGATCGGGACGCAGTTGCCCGAGCAGGCAGCGCACGAGCGATGATTTCCCCGCGCCGTTGCGGCCGAGGAGCGCGTACACCGAGCCCGGCTCGACCTGGAGCGAGACGTTGTCGACTGCAGTGCGCCGGCCGTAGCGAACGCTCACGTTCGCGGCACGAACGACAGGTGCGGTCATGATTTCCTCCTGGAGTCGCGTGTGTGGTCGCGCGTCAGCCGCTCGAAGCTGTCTTCGAGCTCGCGCGACGCTTCAGTCACCGTAGCGCCGACGGCGATCGCGGTACCGGCATACCGCGTCGCAGCATCGCGCAAGGTGTCGTGCTTCTCCGATTTCTTGAGTTGCACCGGCACCTCGGCCACGAAGGTCCCCTCGCCGCGTCGCACGGCGAACACGCCGGCGTCGGTGAGGCGCTGATACGCGCGGGCCACGGTGTTGGGATTGACGCGAAGCTGCTGGGCGAGATCGCGTACAGAGGGAACGGCAGCACCAGGTTCGAGCGCGCCGAGGGAGATCATGCGTCGCATGCCTTCCTCGATCTGTCGCCAGATCGGAGCCGCATCGGTAGCGTTGATGTCGAACACGTACACAGTGTATTAATGCAGTAGTACACTTGTCAAGTGGGCGACAATACTTTTTGTGATCCCCCAACTTCTTTTGGCCGCTGTGATCTCCGTCCGCCCGGTTTCGGACGCGGAGCACTCGGCGGTACAAATCGCTGCGCAGTACCTCAGCCGCGGTCCTGAAGCAGTCGTCGAACAGCTCGCGCCCGACTCGCCTCTTGCGAAGTTGCCGCGCGCGCAGCAGCTCGAGGAAATCGAGACGCGACTCGGACCGCCGGACGGCGCGCAGTGGGAGTTGCAGACCGTCGTCCCCGCTCTCAAAGACAAGGTCGCCGCCTTCACCGTCACCTACCCCTCGGGCTGGGACGATCACGTCATCTTCGAGATGACGCCCGTCGCCGGCGCGTGGAAAGTCCGCGAGATGCGATTCCTCGCGCAGTCCGCGTCGAAGTCCGGAACCGCGCCCGTCACTGCGACGGCGACCGCGGAGCCGGTCGTCACGCCGAAGAACTTCTTCGAGCGCTTCGAGCTGCGCAACACCGCGCCGCCACTCGCGTTGCTTGCCGCCGCGGCGTCGATCATCGCGGCGTTCGTCGCGCGCAACCGACCGCTCGCCCGCTCGATGATCGCCATCGCCGCGATCGCGGTCGTCGGCGCGTTGATCCCGCGCGGACCTGCGCCCGTCGCCGCGCAAGCGTCCGTGATCGCGCCGCAGGCCGATCCGTCACTCGCACCGCTGCTGCCACTGCGACGCGCGCTCGCGTCGGGCAACGGCAATGTCGATGCGGCCTTTCGGTCCGTCGATCGTCGCGGACAACGCGGCGCCGTCGCGGATTTGTGGAAAGCGCACGCGGATCTTCTCGACACGAACATCTCCGCCGTGCGCAACACGCTCGTGAATTTCAAAGCGTCGAGCGATCGACCGCTCGCGGCGATTCTCCGCGCGCGACTCGCGCTGCTGGAGAACGACGAAGTGGCCGCGGTGCTCGCGTACGAGCAGGCCGTGAGCCTCGGGCCGGGTCGCGATGAGCTTTGGTACGAGACGGCGGAGGCGCTGGCGGCGCTGGGTTTCGAGGATCGGGCGAAGGCGTACTTCGAACGGCTCGCGCGCATCGGCTCGCGCGACGCCGACGTCTACTACTCCCTCGCGATGATCGAGGCGTCGAACAACGGCAAAGAACACGAAGACGCCGCGGAGCAGTACCTGCGCAAGGCGTGGAACATGGCGCCCGTCGAACGCTCGGCGCTCATCGACACGGGACTCTTCTGGTCGCTGATTCGACGTCCGGGGATCACCGGCTTGATCAACCTCTCGTCCGCGACCGAGCCGCTCGTCCTCGCGGACAAAGCGTGCACGCGACCCGTGATCCTTCCGCCCGACGCCGAAGCGCGCACGTCCGGCGACTACCTGCAGGTCGAGATCGGCGCGCAGCGCTTGCTCGTGCCGGGAGGTGCGGAGCTCGCACCGCAGGGAACGCCGGTCGTCGAGGCGACGCAATGGGCGCGCGAAGAAGAAGCACGACGCCTCGCCGACTTCGACACGCTGATGCAGATCGGCATGAACGCGACGGCGTTCGCGCAGCCCGCGTTGCGCGCGCGCATCACCGCGACGGCGGACGCGCTCGCGAATCGCAATCGCTGGGCGGAGCTCGTGCAGCTCACCGAGAATCTCAATCCGACGTCGGAGCACATCCCACCGTCGATCTTCTTCCTGCGCAGCATCGGCCTGCAGCGACTCGGCCTCAACGACGAGGCGAAGAAAGTGCTGACACAAGTCGCGGCGAGCAAGGTGCTGCTGCGCAAGCGCGACGCAAATGCGTTCATGGAGCTCGCCGAGCTCTTCGCCGCGCACGATCTCTTCGACGCCGCGGTGCGCATGTACGATCGCTCGCTGGCGATCCGCCAGAATCCGTTCGTCGACGATCGCGTGCGGCAGATTCAAATGAACAAGCGGCTGGCGACGAACTACTCGACGCTGACCACCGCACACTTTGAAGTTCACTATCCGGAAGACGTCTCGCAGTTGTCGGCGACGCAGCTCGGCGAAGTGCTCGAGCGCGAGCTGCGGCGACTGCGCCGCTGGATTCCGGGCGACACGTTCCGGCCCGTGGTCGTGAACGTGGTCTGGTGGCGCGACTTCCGCGCGACCTACACCGGCTCCGATTTCATCCTCGGGTTTTACAACGGCAAGATCACCGTGCCGTTCGCCGGCGTCGACGCCAACCATCCCGAAGTCACCGCGATCCTCGGCCACGAGCTCGCCCACGCGATGATCGCGCAGGCCACCGCCGATCACGCGCCGCGCTGGTTCCAGGAAGGACTCGCGCAACGCATCGAGCTGCGGCAGTTCCACGAGAACGCGTTCAACATGTACGACAACGAGAAGCTGCTGCCCGTGCCGCTGCTCGACTCGGTGATGAACGGCTCGCCCGACCCGGAGATGATCAGCGCGGCGTACATCATTTCGCAGACGAACCTGCGCTTCATCGAGACACGCTACGGCCGTCCGGCGCTGTCGAAGATGATGGCCGCGTATCGCGACGGCGGCACGACCGACGAGGCGATCCAGCAGGCGTGCGGCAAGTCGATCGCGGAGTACGAGCTCGAGCTGCGCGAATGGGGACGCAGCGAGAAGCGCGTCTTCGAGAACACCGCGTCCGATCTGGGAGCCCAGCGATGAAGACCATGCTTCTCCTCGCGATCGTTGCCGTTGCCGTCGTGCAGTGGCTCGTCGTCGCGCTGATCGCGATCACGACGCGCGAGAAGTTTCCGAAGAAGGGACTGCGCGGCATCGATCGCACGCTCGTCGCGAGCAGCATCGTCCTCGCGATCGCGTTCCTCGCGCAGCTCGACTACTCGTCGTTGTGGAAACGCTCGGCGCCCGTCGCGAACGCGTCGGTCACCGTGTCGCGCGGCTCATGCGCGACGATCGACAACGGCATGACCGTCGCGGATGTGAAGAAGCGCATGGGCACGCCCGACCGCATGACACCCGACGAAGAAACGCGCGGCCCCGGCGCGGTGACGCTCTTTTACGAGAGCTCACGCTGCTCGGTGCACGTCGTCGGCGGGCGCGTCGAATTCGTCGACTAATGCGCCGTGGCTTCGGCGACTAACACGCGTCGCAATACTTTCCCGACCATCGTCTTCGGCAGCTCCGTGCGCATCTCGATGCGCGCGGGAACTTTGTACGGCGCGAGTTTCTGCTTGCAGAACGCGCGCAGTTCTTCCGCATCGACGGTGTGTCCCGGACGCGCGACGACCCACGCGGTGATGACCTCACCGCGATGCGCATCGGGCAGACCCGCAACACCGACCTCCGCGACGTCGGGATGCGCCGCAAGCACCTCTTCGACTTCGCGCGGCCAGACCTGAAAGCCGCTGGTCTTGATCATGTCTTTCTTGCGATCGACGAGGAAGAGATAGCCGTCATTGTCGAGGTAGCCGAGGTCGCCGGTGTAGAGCCAGCCGTCTCGGATCATCGAGGCCGTCTCGTCGGGATTCTTCCAGTAGCCGCACATGAGCTGCGGCGCGCGGAACAACACTTCGCCGACCCCCGTCGCATCGAGCTCTTTCGACGCATCCTCCGCGTCTACGATCTTCACCGTGATGTCGGGCAACGGCATTCCGACCGAGCCAACCTTGTTCGCGCCGCGCAGCGGGTTCGCACAACACGCCATCGTCGCTTCGGTGAGTGAATAGCCTTCGACGATGCGCCCACCAGTCAGATCTTCGAAGCGCTTCTTCGTTTCGGCGAGCAACGCGGCCGCGCCGGAGAAGCACGCGACGATCGAGCGGAAGTCGACTTTGCCTTTCTGCACGTCGGGATGATTGAGGAGCGCGTTGAAGAGCGTCGGGACGCCGCAGAAAAACGTGGGCTTCTCGCGATCGATCGTCTTCACGACGTCGTCGATGTCGCGCGGATTCGGGACGAGGATCATCGGGATGCCGTGCAGCATCGCCAAACATTGCGCACCCGCGCAGCCGTACGTGTGAAAGAGCGGCAGCGGCAACATGATCGACGCGCGATCGCCTTCGAGCGCCTCATGCAGCCACGCGAGGAGCTGCGTGCCGGCGGTGACGAGTCCGCGGTGATTGCACAACACGCCCTTCGGCGTGCCGGTCGTGCCACCGCTCATCAGGATCACGGCCGAGTCGTTCGGCTGCGGAACGAGCGGACATCCGCGCTTGCGCAGCATCGGCTGGAACCACGCATCGCTCGGCTGCAGCTTGATGCGATGTCCTTCTTTCTTTTCCTTCGCGACGGTGAAGAGCACGCGCAGCGGCGCCGGCAGGTACTCCTTGATGTTCGTCGCGACGATGCGCGCCTTCGTGGCGCGCCGGACTTTGTCGTAGAACGGCGTGAGGACGATCACGAGTTTCGGATCGATCATCTCGAACGCCTCGCTGAGCTCGCGGTCGGTGTAGATCGGATTGAGCGGCGCGATGATCGCGCCGACTTTCCACGCCGCGTACTGCGCGATCAGGAACTGCGGACAGTTCGGCAGCACGAGTGCGATGCGATCGCCGGCCTGGATGCCTTCACCATGAAACGATCGCGCGAGGGAGTTGCTCTGCATGTCGAGCTCACCGAACGTGATCGAGCGGCCCTTGAATCGCAGCGCGACCGCATCCGGTTTCAACCGCGCATGCTCGGCCAGCGCATCGACGAGCGTCTCCTCGGGATAGGAGCATTTCACCGGAACACCAGGATCGTAATGCTCGAGCCACTTCATCGATCGCCTACTCCTTCAACACCCACCCGTCGGGATCGAGGACGACCGCCGCAGGCTTCGACTCACTCGGCCATTCGAACTCTTCACTGCGCTCGTCGATGACGACGCTGTGCCGCGCCGCCCCTCCGCTCGCATCGCGCACCTCGATCACCGCGGGCGTGCGGAACACCGTGCCGCCCTGTTTCTGATCGACCTGCACGCGCACCTTCGCATCATTCCACGTCCACTTCGTCGCGAAGACGGGATGGCCGGGCTCGAAGATCCACTGCTTGAAAAACCACTCCAGCGATTGCCCGGCGTGCCGCTCCATGACCATGCGGAACTCGGCGGTCGACGCGTTGCTCTCGCGATACGCGGAGAAGTAATCGCGGATGCCGGCGAAGAACGCCGGATCGCCCATCACGCCGCGCAGCATGTGCAGCACCCACGCGCCCTTCTTGTAGTTGTACGCGTTGAGCAACTTCGTCAGCTCGGTGATGCGCGGATCGTAAACGGGCCGAGGCGCTTCCGCGTGCGCGCGAAAGTAATC
This sequence comes from Thermoanaerobaculia bacterium, assembly GCA_036383875.1. Classification (GTDB taxonomy): domain Bacteria; phylum Acidobacteriota; class Thermoanaerobaculia; order Gp7-AA8; family Gp7-AA8; genus QHVT01. The sequence goes on along the minus strand of DASVNL010000112.1, from coordinate 748 downwards.
GTCGCGATCGCTGCGCATCGCGGCCTGCAACGCTTCGCGTCCATCGGCGCGCTCGAAGAAGAGATGTCCGAAGTAGGTCGCGAATCCTTCGCTGAGCCAGAGGTCGTGCCACGCGCGCTGCGAGACGGAATCGCCAAACCACTGATGCGCGATCTCATGCGCGACGAGTCCTTCGAGCGACTTCCCGCCGTCGATGCGTTTCTCATCGAGGAAGATCGCACTCGCGTTTTCCATCCCGCCGAAGCGCGTCGACGATTCGACGATCGCGAGTTTCGCGTACGGATACGGCCCGACGACGTCGCTGAAGAACTCGACCATCTGCGTCGCGCGTCCAAGCTCGCGAATGCCGGCGTCGCGATCGCGCGGATAGAGCCAGTACGAAACCTCCGCGCCTTGCGACTCGCCCGCGCGCACGATCGCGAACTCGGTGGAGCCGACGACCATGCAGTGCACGGGGATCGGCGTCGACTCGCTCCAGTGTGTGAGTCGCCGGTCGTTCGGCATGATCGCCGACTCGACGCGCGTGCCGTTCGCGATGACGTCGTACGTCGCGGGTGCGTTGACGAGGAACTCCACGGTGGCTTTGTCGGAAGGATGATCGACGGAGGGGAACCAGTAGTGCGCGCGATTCGGCCAGTTGTCCGCGAACGCGCCGTGGTCGCCGTATTTGTTGCCGCGCAGCACGAGGCCGTCGGACGGCGCGCCGTGATAGCGGATGCGCGCGCGAAACGGATCGCTCTTGTTGGTC
>DASVNL010000111.1:0-1818 GCA_036383875.1 Thermoanaerobaculia bacterium | reverse complement strand
GAAGTTGAAGAAGGTCGACTCGAAGACGGTCTGCATGGTCAACGAGATGGCCATGGGCAAGGATCAGATTCCGGTCGAGGTCGACGGCAAGACGTATTACGGCTGCTGCGCGATGTGCAAGGAATCGCTCGTGAAGAACGCGGACAAGCGCGTCTCGACGGATCCCGTCACCGGCAAGCAGGTCGATAAGGCGACGGCCGTGATCGCGGCGCAGGAAGACGGTCACGTCTTCTACTTCGAGAGCGAAGAGACGCTCGCGAAGCACAACAAGCTGTACGACGCGCAGTGACGGGCGCGCGTTTGAAACGCGCGCTGTTCCTCGCTGCCTTCCTCGCGACGCGTGTCGCGGCGGCGCCCCATCTGACCATTCAGACCACGGCGTCGCGCGACACGATCGCACCTCTCGAGACGATCGGCTACACGGTCGTCGTGCGCAATGACGGCGACTCCGCGCCGAGTTACCTGCGCATCGCCAATCGCATCCCGACGAGCGCCATGCTCGTCGACGCGCCCGAATTCACCGTCACCGACAACCGCGAGCTCTCGTGGTCCGGCCGCATCGAGCCTGGCGCGTCGCACACATTCAATCTCACGTTCGTCACGCGCCGCGACAGCGCCGGCCTGACGCTCTCGAACATGACCGAGGCGCATTACGACGGGTTGTATGCGAATGCGTTTCACGACCTGCAGATCGGCTCGGCGACGGCGAAGAACATCGCCGGCTGGATTGTCGCCGGATACGTCGGACTCACCGCGACCGTCCTGCTGATCGCGAAGAAGAAGCGCGCCGCGTGGGCGCTGATCCTCATCGCCGGCGGATTCCTCCTCATCTTCGCGGACCTCGCCCATCGCGACCTGCGCATGAAACGCGAGTTCGTCGAGAGTCGCTGCACGGTGCTCGACTCGATCGCGCAATTTCGCGAGACGCCGTCGTCGAAGAAACGCAGCGGCACGTACGAAAACGCCGTGGCCGTGCGCTACGGCGGCCAAGTCTCGATCGCCTATCCGACCGCGAGCGCGCTCGCAGCCAAATCGCCGTCGAACGTCGCGCGCGGTGCGCTGATGCCGTGCTGGTTCGATCCGCGCGATCCGAAGACCGTCGTGCTCTCCCGCGACCTCGGCGGCGCGTACGGCTTCGCGCTCATTCCTCTCGCTGCGATTGCGTTCGCGCTGTTTCTGCTTCGACGCTGAACAGGTCGCGCAACGCGACGCGCCTGCCGTCGCCCTGCAACTCGGCAAGCCGCTCTTCGAACTCGCCGAGGGTCCAGCACTCCTCGGCGGCCAGCGTTTCGATCGGATCGCTTTCGTCGTTGAGCGGGCAGATGTCGCGATACTCCGCCTCGGCCTCGTCGTCGATCCAGCGCAGCGGCAAGCCCTGCGTGCGACAGACGTACGGGCGGACTTCGTAGATCCGGCACTCGCCTTCGCTGCCGAGGAACGCGCACTGCCCGACCGGGTGCGGGGTTCCCTCGGCCAGGAGAGTCGCAGCCGCGTCGCGAATCCGCGCCGCCTCGACTTCGAACACCGTGATTTCGTCGACGCAGCATCCGAAGCAGCCTCGACGGCAGACCAGCCGTTCGCGATGACGCTCGGCCAGCGCCTTCGCGCGGACGTCGACCTCGCCGTGAAGCGTCTCGATGAGCACGGGAAACAGAACCCGGCTAACCTCGTTACCAATCCCCGGTCTAACGAGGTCGGATGGAAACGGCACCACACACGAACGACACCGAGCTGGTCGAGCGCATTCTCGGCGGCGAAGACGATCTGTTCCGGCACCTCGTCGACCGCCACTCGCGCTCCCTCTTCCGCGCGGCGTAC
>DASVNL010000110.1:0-7262 GCA_036383875.1 Thermoanaerobaculia bacterium | reverse complement strand
TTCATCTCGCTGATGCCCGAGACGATGCACATGATCATGTGGGTCATGTCGGACCGCGCGATTCCGCGCAGCTATCGCATGATGGAAGGGTTCGGTGTGCATACGTTCCGCTTCGTCAATGAAGCGGGCCGCTCGTCATTCGTGAAGTTCCACTGGAAGCCGCTGCAGGGCATTCACTCGGTGGTCTGGGACGAGGCGCAGAAAATCTCCGGGAAGGATCCCGATTTTCATCGTCGCGATTTGTGGGACGCGATTGCAGGCGGCGACTTCCCGGAATGGGAGCTCGGCGTGCAGATCGTCCCCGAAGCCGATGAGCACAAGTTCGACTTCGACCTGCTCGATTCGACGAAGGTAATCCCCGAGGAGCTCGTGCCCGTGCGTCGCGTCGGACGTCTGACGCTCAATCGCAATCCCGACAATTTCTTCGCCGAGACCGAACAAGTCGCATTTCACCTCGGCCACGTCGTCCCCGGCATCGACTTCACGAACGATCCGCTGCTGCAAGGCCGGCTCTTCTCCTACGTCGACACGCAGCTGAAACGCCTCGGCGGTCCGAACTTCCACGAGATCCCCATCAATCGCTCCATCGCGCCGATTCACAACAATCAGCGCGACGGCCACATGCGCCAGACCATCAACATGGGCCGCGTTTCGTATGAGCCGAACACGCTCGCAGGCGGCTGCCCGTATCAGGCCGGCTCGAAGGATGGCGGATTCGTTTCGTATCCCGAACCGGTCAACGGTCCGAAAGTCCGCGGCCAGCGCGGCGAGAAATTCTTCGATCACTTCTCCCAGGCACTGCAATTCTGGAGAAGCCAGTCCGACGTCGAACAGGAGCACATCGTCCAGGCGCTGCAGTTCGAGCTTGGCCACTGCGCGACCGTGGCTGTGCGCGAGCGCATGGTCGGCATGCTCGCGCAGGTCGACACGGAGCTCGCGCAGCGCGTCGCCGTCGGCCTCGGCATGAAGAAGATTCCGAAGATCAACGGCCCGCTGAACATGGGCTTCCCCGCCGATGCGAATCCGAAAGCGTGGCAGCCGAAGCCGGTCAATCGCGCGATCGAGCCCTCGCCTGCGTTGAGCATTCTTCTGAATCCGAATCAGCCAGAGCCGAACATCCGCACGCGCAAAGTCGCGATCCTCATCGCGGAGGGAAGCGACGGCGAAGAGATCAACGCGATGAAGCGAACGCTGATGGCGCAGGGCGCGATGCCGCGCCTCGTCGCACGCAACGTCGGACCGGTCGCGACCACGAGCGGCGTCATGGATGCGGAGTTCAGCATCCACACCGTTCACTCCGTTCTCTTCGACGCGGTCTACGTGCCCGGCGGTGAAGACGGCATCGCGCTGCTGCAGAACGAAGGACCGGCGATCGAATTCGTGCAGGACGCGTTCAAGCACTACAAACCGATCGCCGCGACCGGCGCGGGCATCGCGTTCATCGCGGCCGCGGGAATCGTCAACGCGAAACCGCATCCGCTGGCCGGCCCCGACGCCGATCCGCGCGCCGGCGTCATTACCGGCAAAGCGATGAGCCGTGGCGTCGGCGCCGCGTTCGTCGCCGCGATCGGACAGCATCGCCACTGGAATCGCGGCCTGAAACCGCCGATGCCCGTCCCCACCTTCTGAGTCCCTCGGGCGGAGCGCGCAACGCGCTCCGCCTTTCTTCTCCCCTCGCATAAAATTTTTTTGCGGGGATGTCGAGAACGCGCCGGCTGCTCCGACTGACTCACGAAAGGAGCAGCAATGAAATACATGATGATGATGTACTCCCCTCGTTCCGCCTGGGAGGAATTCGGTACCTGGTCGAAGGAAGACATCCGGGCGCAGATGGAGCACATGATGGACCTCAACCGCGAGCTACAGGCGGCGGGTGAGTTCGTCGTCGCCGAGGGACTGGCCGGGCCGGAGCAGGCGCGCATCGTTCGCGCTCGCAAGGACGGCACGCCTGAAGTCACCGACGGTCCGTATCCGGAAGCGAAGGAGTTTCTCGGAGGCTACTGGATCCTCGACGTCGAGACGGCCGAGCGCGTGTACGAAATCGCGGCGCGCGTGTCGGCGGTACCGGGCAAAGGCGGCGTTCCGGTGAACATGGCGATCGAAGTGCGTCCGATCCTCAGCGGCAAGCCCGAGGACTACATTCCTTGACATCGAACACCCTGCCGGCCGAGAACCTGCTGCACGAACTGGCGCCGCAGGTTCTCGGCACAATCGTCCGTCGTTTCGGCGACTTCGCCTCCGCGGAAGACGCCGTGCAGGAAGCGCTGCTCGCTGCGGCGATGCAGTGGCCCGAGGAAGGCGTCCCGGAGAATCCGCGCGGCTGGCTGATTCACGTCGCGGCGCGGCGCATGACCGATCACCTGCGCAGCGAGATCGCGCGACGTCGCCGCGAAGCGGAAGTCGTGTTCGCCGCGAACGATCAGGTCGCGCCGTCCGCGGATGAAGACTCGGATCACGACGACACGTTGCTGTTGCTGTTCATGTGCTGTCATCCCGCGCTCACGCGACCGTCGGCGATCGCGCTGACGTTGCGCGCAGTCGGCGGTCTGACGACGGCGGAGATCGCGAACGCGTTCATGGTCCCCGAGGCGACCATGGCGCAGCGCATCAGCCGCGCGAAGCAGCGCATCAAGACTTCGGGCATTCCGTTTCGCATGCCCACCAACGGCGAGCGCGCCGAACGCCTCGACGCCGTGCTGCACGTTCTCTATCTCATCTTCAACGAGGGCTACACCGCCAGCACGGGACCCGGCTTGCATCGCAGCGATCTCTCGAACGAAGCGATCCGGCTCACGCGCGCCGTGCATCACCTGCTCCCCGATGATGGCGAAGTCGCGGGACTGCTCGCGCTGATGTTGCTCAACGATGCGCGTCGCATCGCACGTACCGACGCGAACGGCGAACTGATTCCGCTCGCCGAGCAGGATCGCAAGCTGTGGGACCGTCAGGCGATCGAAGAAGGCGTTGCGTTGCTCACGAACACGTTGCCGCGCGGCGCGGTCGGACCGTACCAGGTCCAGGCCGCGATCGCGGCGGTGCACGACGAAGCCGCGCATGTCGACGACACGGACTGGGCGCAGATCGTCGGACTGTACGGATTGCTCGAGCGGATGTCCGACAATCCGATGGTCACGCTCAACCTCGCAATCGCACGCGCGATGGTCGAAGGTCCGGCCGTGGGACTGGAGTTACTGAACACGCTCGACACGCCCGAACGGCTCCGCGGTCACCATCGTCTGCACGCGGTGCGCGCGCATCTGCTCGAGATGTGGGGCGATCACGCGGGCGCGGCCGCGGAGTATCTCGCCGCCGCCGGACGCACGACGAGTGCGCCCGAGCAGCGCTATCTATTGATGCGCGCCGCTCGCGCTCAGTCGCCGCGCGCCTGACGCGTCATCGCGACGAGGACCTTGCGCGCCTGATCGCGCGACGTCACCGGCTCCGGAAACTGAATGCGCGCGCCCTTCATCCCTTCGGCCGTTCGCACGCGCACGACGAATCCCAAACGATCGCACGACACCATCGTCGCCTCTTCCGCATCGAGACTCGCGAAGTGTCGCGCGATGAGTTTCAGCGCCTCGCTGTGATCTGCGTTCATATGCTCCATGATTCCCGCTGCGAACTCGAGCAGCGGATCGGCTTCGGCCGCGCGATAGTCGTCACTCGCGACCCACCCCATCACGCCGAATCCGCCGACGAAGTAGATGTCGCTGACATCGAGCCGGAAGAAGCTGAAGTCGGTGAAGTCGATCCAGTACTTCGACGACGGATGCCGCTCCAGATACGCGGCGCGGATCGCGTCGCTCGATTCGATGCGCGTCACGGTGCCGAGGAGCGTGGCGCGCGGAGAGCCGAGCGGATCGGACTCGCTGCCGCTCTGCATCACGAGCAGACTCGCGCGCGGATCGGCGAGCACGTTCTGCGTGTGAATCGCCATTCCGCTGATCAGAAACAACGGCGATGCGTCATCGAGCAATGCGTACGGCATCACGGACGCGAACGGAAATCCTGCGTGACGCGCGGACTGCGTCGCCAGCGTTCCGATGCGCTCCTGCGCGAGTAACGTGCGCACTCGCTCCGCGTGCGACGGCTCGAGTCCCGGAGGCGGCGGATTGGAAGACGATGCGTGCTGAGTCATGCGCGGAGCATAGACGCAAACGTCAATGGCGCGCCGCGCGACGCCGGCCTGCGCCGCCGGACGTGAGCGTCGCGGCGTTGCTCAACGCGGAGCCGCAACGATTCGACACGCGCACCCAGTACTGGCGGCCCACCGATGCGACGCGCAGCGTGTTCCCGTCGCCGTCGACGGGCGTGCTCGTGACGCCGCTCGCACCTTCGAACCAGTCGTACGTGAACGGCAACGCGCCAGTCGCGGAGACGGTGAGCGTCGATTGTCCGTGCGGCTGCGCGATGATCGCGGGCTTCGCGCAATCGGGCACGGGCGGACCTTGATTCACGCGCACGAACGCGAGCCACAACGCGCGCGCCTCTGCGTCGTTGCGAACGGGCGACGGCGCTTCGAAGTAGTTGAGCAACTGCTCGTCGGTTTCGTCGCCGCGGAGTTCCCATGCGTCGGCAAAGCCGAGGTAGTTGTGCGCGTTCCAGCCGTATCGCAATGACGCGGGACGACTTTCGAATCGCGTCGCGCCGGGAGGTCCGGGCCAGATCCACGGCGCGCCACTCGCCCACACCATGCGGCCGTCTTCGTGTCCCGCGGGGTGATACACCGCCGGCACGGGATCGTCGCCGCGACGCACGCGCAGTCGCGAGACGCCATGCGCGCCGAAGCCGCCGAGAAGCACGGCGCCGCGCGGATCGACCGCGACGAGCCACGGGTAGTGCGGCGGATTCACTTCGTCGCGCGCGCCCCAACTCTCGGGATACGGATTCCAGTCATCGCCGAAGATGAAACGGCTGCCGCCGCCTTCCGGCGGAATCCACGCGTACACCTCGTTGAAGTGCGAGCCGTCATCGCCCGCGATCTCATCGCCGACCGACTTGCACCAGTACACGCCATTGCGCGGACCGCTGTTGCCCCAGCGATCGACGTCGAGCCACGCCCAGCCGCGATATGTGTCCTCGCCGCCTTCGCCGAAAATCTGATGCACGTCGGCGAGGAGTGTCGCGACGCCGGTCGTTGGATCGATGCGGCGGATCGAGCCGAATCCCAACTCGAGCAGGATCAACTTGCCGTTGCTGTCGACGCGAATGCATTGCGGGCGATAGATGTCGGGCGTCGACGAAACGACGAAGCGGCTCAGCGCGCGATTCGCATCCTGATCGAAGACGTCCGCCGATCCGCGCGCGCGCAGACGACCGGCCATGTCGGGACTGCCGAACAGCGTCGTGACGACGCCGGCGCGCGTGATCTTGCGAATCGCGTCGTTGTCCTGATCGGCGACGTACAGCGCGTCGGACACTGGATCGAACACGAGCGACGCGGGGCCGTTGAAACGCGCCGCATGTCCATTGCCATCAACAAAACCCGATGTGTGATCCGGCGAACCCGCGAACACGCTGACGCGAACATCGTTCGTCTCGAGATTCGCGATCTCGATTTTCCAGACGCAGTGATCTTCGTACCCGACGACGTACCAAACGTTCTCGTTTTGCGGATCGATCGCGACGTCGAGCGGCGTGAAGAATTCGCCGCGACCCTCCGACCACTGTCCGCGCTTCTCCATCACGGCTCGGATCGTGGCCAGCGGCTTCGAGCTCCAGATCGGATCGCGATCGGGTCGCACGCGCCAGCCCGCGACGGTGATGATCTCGCCGTCCGGCTTGATGTAGCGCACCGGACCTCCGGTCTCCGCGAACGCGAAGCCACCGCGAGAATCGACTTGTCCCGAAACGTAAGGACTCATCCAGCCGACACCGCGCGGGCCATCGCGGAACGGGAACTTCTCGTGCTGCGCGCCGACGCGCAGGCTGCGGTGATCCTGACTGTTGTTTGGCCCGAGTGCGCGCGCGAACGGCACGCCGGGATGCGGCGGATCTTCCCACCACATCTGCGCGCCCTGCACGTAGTCGCCGTTCGGCGCGAGTTGTTCGAGGTAGAGATCGGCGGCGTACGGCGGCGACGTCCACGGCGTAACGTTCGGGTTCGCGGGATGTCCGGTCATGCGCCGCTGTCGCGAGTCGACGTAGATCACGGCGGGACCGAAGTCTCCGTCGCCGTTGTAGCTCGTCACGCTGTTGATGATCGGGACGAGCGTGCTCACCGCGCGGCCGCGGGTCATGTGCAGAAACGCGCGATGCGGTTTGAATTTCAAGCGATCCGCGCCGCGCACTTCGACGCTGATGTCGTGAAAGCCATCTGCGAGGTTGTTCAACGCAGGGTTGTCGATGCGCAGCGTGAACGCGAATCGCGACGCGGGCGCGAGCCAGTCCGACACAGGCACGCCATGCACGGTGTAGCGCACGTCGACGCCGCTCTGCTCCGGCTCGAGGGTCTCCGCGGCCGAGCGGCTTCCACGAAAGATGCGCACCTGCAACTTCACGGACTCCGACTCGGCGGCGGTGTGATGTCCGGTATGCAAATGCATCCACGACGGATCTTCCGGCTCGAGTCCCTCGGCCTTGAAGACCTCGATCGAATACTCCGCGAAGTGCAGCGGCCACTCCTGCGCCGCAGCCGATCCGGTGAGGAACAACAGCGCGCAGAGGACTCGCAACACGATCGGCGTATTGCAGCAGCAAATCGCGAAACCGCGCGTGTCGCGCATCACGACACGTTCGCTTTCCGAACACGCGCCTCACATTCGAACGCGACGCGCTGCGTCGTGCGCAGACGCGTTTGACAGTCAACTCGTTGACCGTCTGCGAGTTACTCGAAACCGGACCCGGCGGCACGCCGTTCGAACCACGACGGCGCCGTGATTGAGAAAAAGACTGTCCAAGCTACGCCACTCGATCGATATGTCCTCGCCGTCGCGGTCTTCGCCGTGATCAGCGCATCGCTCCTGATTTTCCTCGGGCGCTGGTGATTGCTTACTGCGACGGCGGCGGCGGTGGAGGCGGCGGCATCTCCGGTTCGGTCTTGCCGCGATGGCACGTCCAGCAGCCGACGCGCATGTCCGCGAACATCGCAGGTGCAGGCGCCGCGGCGGCGTTCTTCTCCGGATGTCCCTCCGCCTGTTCGACGCGCTCGAGCCATTCCTTGTTGATCTGCTGCGTCATCTGGATCATCACGCGTGCGACGCGCTTCTCTTCCTTCGTGTCCGCCGCGAAGTCGAGCACTTCCTTCGGCTCGGTCGCGGTGA
>DASVNL010000109.1:0-8073 GCA_036383875.1 Thermoanaerobaculia bacterium | reverse complement strand
CACGGACGCCGCGAATCGCACGGGCGCGCTGCAAGCAGTCACGATCGGCGACGCGACGGTGCGCCAGAACGAGCCACGCTTCGGCGCCGAGTCAACGGTCCGCGATGAGGCCGCAGACGACGACACGAGTCTTCTTCTCTCCGTCGAAGAGCGTTTCTCCTACGCCGACGTCGTCCGTCCGACGATCGCGCAACTCACGATCAACGGCGGCGATCACGCGGGCAAGCAGTTCCCTCTCAGCGAGCCCGAATACCTGATCGGCCGCCACCGCGACAACACGATCCAACTCGCCGACCTCGGCGTCTCCGGCTGCCACTCGCGCATCTACCGCGGCCCCGACGGCTACGTGCTCGAAGATCTGAAGAGCCGCAACGGCACGTGGGTCAACGGCACGCGAATCTTCCACACGACGCTCGCGCACGGCGACAAGGTGCACGTCGGCCAGACCGACCTGATTTACGAGCTGCTGTTCTAACGCTTCGTGATTCGATCTGTCCCCATGTACGGTCGCAGAACCTCGGGTACGACGATCGATCCATCGGCCTGTTGGTAGTTCTCCAGCACCGCGACCAGCGTGCGGCCGAGCGGTAGGCCCGAACCGTTCAGCGTGTGGACGAAGGACGTCTTCTTCTCCGCCGTCCGATAGCGGATGTTCGCGCGGCGCGCCTGGAAGTCGGTGAAATTCGAGCAGGACGAGATCTCGCGATACGTCTCCTGTCCCGGCAGCCACACTTCGATGTCGTACGTCTTCGCGGAGCTGAACCCCATGTCGCCCGTCGACAGCGTCATGACGCGGTAGTGCAGGTTGAGGAGCTGCAGGATTTCTTCGGCGTCGTGCACGAGCTTTTCGAGCTCGTCGAACGACTGCTCCGGCGCGACGAACTTCACCAGCTCGACCTTCTCAAACTGATGCTGGCGAATGAGGCCGCGTGTGTCCTTGCCGTACGAACCTGCTTCGCTGCGGAAGCACGGCGTGTATGCGGTGTAGTAAATCGGCAGCTTCGCGCCGTCGAGGATCTCGTCGCGATGCACGTTCGTCACGGGGACTTCCGCGGTCGGGATGAGATACAGCTCGCGCTCGTGCTCGACGCGGAACAGATCTTCTTTGAACTTCGGCAACTGTCCCGTGCCGCGCATCGAGTCGGAGTTGACGATGAACGGCGACAGCACTTCCGTGTAGCCCTGACGCTCGTGCACGTCGAGCATGAGATTCATCAACGCGCGACTCATCTTTGCCGCGGCGCCGAAGAGAAACGAGAAGCGCGCGCCGGTGACTTTCGTGCCGCGCTCGAAGTCGAGGATGCCGAGCTCCTCGCCGATCTCCCAGTGCGACTTCGGCGCGAACGCGAACGACGGCTTCTCGCCCCACTCACGCTCGACGCGATTCGCAGTTTCGTCCGCACCGACGGGGACGGATTCGTGCGGGACGTTCGGGAAGTAGAGCTCGAGAGAATTCAGCTCCGTCTCGATGTCCGCAAGATGACCGTCGCCGATCTTGATCTCGTCGCCGAGGCGCCGGGAGATTTCCATGCGCTCGGTAGCGTCGCGGCCTTCCTTCTTCCACGCGGCGATCTCCTTGGAGATCTCGTTGCGTTTGGCCTTCTTCTCTTCGATGTCGCGAATGAGAAAGCGGCGCTGCTCTTCCAGCTCGGTGAAACGAGCGAGAGTGTCGGTCGGCGCGCGGCGGTTTTGCAGCGCGCGCTCGTATTCAGCCAGCTTCTCTTTGTCTCTGAGGTATCCACGGTCCAGCATAAGACCGCGAATGATAAATCAATGACGCGCGGCCCTTCGTCTCGCGGGCGCGGTCGGTTGCGCATCCGCGATGTCGCCGGTGAGCACGAGTGCGTAGCTTTGACGATCGCCGAAGCCGAGGCGATTGGCGGTGATGGTGATTTCGGCGGTGAACGCGTCGGGATTCGCGATCGACACGACTTCGACGTTGTTCAAGCGATCGGGCGCCGCGCCGCCGTTCCCGTAGTACGTCTCCGCGCCTGTGCGGATGCGCAGATCGAGGTCATTCACGAGTTGCGGAGTCGTGTCCGAGATGCTGTTGCGAATCGTGCCCGGCGGATCGGTCCACACCAGCACCGCTTTGAACGGCGTGCCCGCGCGGACATCGACGCGAATCGTCGACGTTGCACCTTGTGTGAGGCCATTGCTCAGCGGCACGTCGACGACGCGCAGCTTCTTCGTATCGCCGGTGAAGTACAGCGACTCGTCGAGCACCGGGAAACCCCAGCCCTGTTCGATCGACGGCACCGGCAGCGCTGCGACGCGCGAGTTCGTGAGAATGTCCTTGCGCCACAACAGCGGACGTGCAGCGGCGATGAGCGTCGCCTTCAGCAGCGCGGCGCTCGGCGTGATCGCATTCGTCGACGACGCCGCGCCGCTCGGATAGAAACCGTCGGTGTAGTACTGACGCACGAGCGCAGCCGCACCTGCGACGGACGGCGACGCCCACGACGTTCCCGGTTGATCGGTCGCGTCGCAGGTGTTCGGGTTCTGATCGAAGTTGATGTCCGCCGCGATCACGCGCGCGGGCGCGACGAGATCGGGCTTGATGCGACCATCGCGCGCGGGGCCGAACAGTGTGAAGTTCGAAATCGTGTCGTCGTCGTCCCAGTCGTTGCGCGCGCCGCCGACTTGAATCGTGTTCTTGGCGCTGCCCGGCGCGGACAATGAACTGCGCGGCGTCGCGATTCGCTGGCCGAGGTTGCCGGTGTTGAAGACGACGAGCAGGTCGGGATGCGACCAGAGGAACGCGTCAATGTCGTACGCGGACTGCGGATAGTTCGCAGTCGGCGGACTGAAAGGATTGCCCTGGCGATCGCCCCACGAATTCGAGTGAATGCGCGCGCCCTGTTTGTACGCCTGATCGAGGATCGGCGTGAGCTTCGCGGGACAGCCGACGCCCGGAAACTGCGTGCAGAAATCACCGCTGACGTAGCCGCCGTCCTGCACGATTAGCTTCGCGCCCGGCGCGATCGAGTCCGCGAGATCGTGCGCGATCGGCACGCCCATGTCACCCACGGCCGTGCCCGCTGCGTGCGTGCCGTGTCCCTGATTGTCGAGCGACGCCGGATTGTTCGGCGTGTCGCAGCCCTGCGCGTTCGGATACTGATCGCACGAGTAGAGGAAGTTGTACGCGATGACTTTGCGTCGCGAGAGGTTGATGTTCTGCCAGTTGAGACCACCGCTCGGCGTCCCGGTGTTGAACGGCGGCGGCGAATTGTCCGGCTCGCGGAAGTAGCACGACGTGTAGTCGAGACCCGTGTCGAGCACGGCGACGATCTGACCTTCGCCGTGCAGACCGTGGTTGTGAATCGTCAGCGGACCCGACGGCGTGCCCGACTGCATCGTGTGCACGGTGACGTCATTGGCGCGCACGGTGGACGCGAGCAGGAGAACGGCGAATAACTTTCGCACGAGGGAAGGAACCGGGCGATGGCGAAGGCGATTCCTGAGGATGGTTGCCGGTTGTCAGTTGTCGGTTGTCGGGATGCCGCCGCCCTGCCACGTCGCATTCGGCCGTTCCCCCGACAACCGCCAACTGCCAACCGACAACTGGCTCAATGCACAAACTTGCGGCGGTTCTTGATGTAGTCCGCGAGGATGTATTCGCCGAGGCGGTCGGGAGAGGCGTAGAAGGCACGGCCGCGATTGATCTTCGAGAGTTGATCGACGAAGTTCACGAGCATCGGATCGGTCGCGAGCATGAACGTGGTGATCGGGATGTTCGCGCGGCGGCAGCGATCCGCTTCTTCGAGCGTGCGGTTCACGATCTTCATGTCCAGTCCGAACGAGTTCGTGTAGAGCCGTCCGCCTTCGGTCAGCGCGGACGGCTTGCCGTCCGTGATCATGAAGATCTGTTTGTTGTTGTGCTTCCGTCTTCGCAAGATTCTTTGCGCGAGCTCGAGTCCCGCTTTCGTGTTCGTGTGAAACGGCCCGACCTTGACGTACGGAATCTCCGAGATCGGCACCTCGGTCGCCTCATCGCCGAACAGCAACACATCGATCGCATCCTTCGGATACTTCGTCAGAATCAGCTCCGTCAGCGCGAGTGCGACCTTCTTCGCCGGCGTGATGCGATCCTCGCCGTAGAGGATCATCGAGTGCGAGATGTCGATCATCACGACCGTGGCGCAGCTCGAGTTGTGCTCCGTCTCGAACACTTCGAGATCGTCTTCGACGATCGAGATCGCGCCCGCGGGATCGTTGTGCTTCATCGCGTTCTGCAGCGAGCGGATCGAATCGATCGCCATCGGATCGTCGCCGAACTGATAGGCGCGCGTTTCCGTGAGGCGCTCCGTTCCCTGCCCCGCCGATGCGACGGAGTGACTGCCGCTCAGCGACTTCTGCAACCCACCGAAGATTTCGTCGAGCGCGTCGCGGCGGATTTGCCGCTCGCCCGCGGATGCGAGCGTGAGATTGCCTTCGCCATCCTGCCCGATCACGTTCTCTTCCATCAGCCGCGCGAAGAACGCATCGAGGTCGATGTCGGGATCGAGATAGCCGCGCTCCTGCAGCGCGCGCATCCAGCGCATCGCCTCTTCGACGTCGCCACCTGATTGCAGCAGCAGATGATTGAAGAGACGGCGCAGGCCCATCTCGCTGAGTAATCGGCGAATGAGATCGGGATCGAGATGGGAGTACCGGGTGCGCACGGGAGTGGGATGCCTAGGCTTCGCCGCGCGGCCGGTTCTTCTTCAGCTTCTCGATCCAGCGCGCGACGGCGGGATTGTTCGGGAGTTTCTCGCGACCTTCTTCGGCGGCGGCGAGCGCTTCTTCGTCGCGGCCGAGGACGAGCAGGATCTGCACGCGCAGCTCGACGAGCGACTGATAGAGCGTGAAGTCAGTGACGTCCTGCCCTGCCATCAGCGACAACGCCCGCGCCACGAACTTCAACGCCACCTCGGGCTTCGAGTCGTTGAGCGCATCCGCGGCGAAGCGATGCAGCATGCGCGGCGAATCGCCGAGGAACGACTTCGCGTCGACGAACTGCAGCAGCGCCTCGCGCACGACGGCTTCCTGATCGGAGAACCATCCATCGCGAATGATCCGATCGATCTGACGCGCCAGCTCGTGGGGGATGTCGGCCGTGACTTTCGGCATGTGCTGCGAGTGTAACGGATCGCGAGTTCACCGCACTACGTCAGTGAGGAGACCCTCTCATGAAACGTAACGTGCTCGTCGCCGCCACGATGTCGTGCGCCATCGCCGCCATCGTCATCGCTCAACAACGCACAACGAGTCCTGCTCCGAAAATCGTCGACGCCAGCGCCGTGCGCGTGAAGCGCGACATCACCCAAACTCCGCCTGTCGCCGAACGCGCGGCACTTCGCCTGCTGAAGGAGGCGAACAAGTCCGGCAACGCCGTGCTGTTCGTCGAATTCGGGGCCGAGCGCGCACCGCGCGTCGTGACCATCGAACTCGAACGCGGCAAGGCCACGCTACGCGACGACGGCACGGCGCCGGACGAGAAAGCCGGCGACGGCGTTCACACCGGCTGGATCACGGTGAGCATCGACGAGTTGAAGAAGATGCAGGATCAGGGACTGCGCGCGAAAGAACTGCCGGTGTTCGTCGGCCGCGAGCAGATCGCGGTCGTGCGTCCGAAAGTGATCGACGCGAAGATCGAGCGCTTCGAGCAGATCGACCGCGTGCCCAATCGCGCGAACCTCAGCGACCTCAGGATCAAGAAAGCGATCCCGCAGGAGCTGCGCATCCCGCAGATCGCGGACGCGCGCTTCATCCCGGTCTTCCCGTTCCTCGTGAATCCCGCGGACGTGAACAAAGACGCGTCGCTGATGATCACGAACACGAACGTGATCAATGATCCGACGCGCACGTTCAATCCGTGCACGAACACGGGCAATCCGAACGGCAACTGGACGTTCAATCACCTCATGTCCGAGATGGCCGACGGCGCCGGCATTCCGCGCGCGGACTTCGTCCGCAAGTGGCTGCGCAAGTGGGAGCTCGATCAGAACGTGAACGACTTCATCGTGCCGAATCGCAACGCCGGCATCACGACGGTCATCGCGAACTGGCCGAAGGTCGCAGGCAAGCTCGATCTCGCGAAGTCGCCGTTCAAGCTCATCGCGATCGTCAACCGCGTCGACCTGCGCGGCAACACGGTGTACGGCGGCGGGAGCGCCGGCGAAGGGCGCTTCATCTTCGCGCTCACGAACACATCGTGCGCGCCGCAGCCGTTCCTGGTGATCTTCGAGTACGGGATCAGGAAGCCGAGCTGCCCGGCGACGAAGGCGTGGGGCAAGCAGTGGTTCGATCTGAAGAACCATCCGATCGGCTCGGTCGCGTACAACAACGCGCTCGAGGCGATCACGTTGCAGTTTACCGAGGCGGGAACGAATCCGGCGCAGTTGCCGAATCAGAGCTCGCTCAATCAACTGCGCACGAATGAAATCGCGCTGACCTCGCCATGGGAGCTGCGCGAGTTCAGGTTGTCATCGACGAGCGGACAGCTCTTCGAAGACACGGTCAAGCAGACGCCGGACATCACGCTCAACAACACGCAGACGCTCGCCGACTACGCGAATGCGAACGCCGCACTAATCGTGCAGGACAAGCACGTCGTCCCCGACGACTTCGCCGGCAACCCATTCCTCGGCGGCGCCGCACCCGTCGCCTCTCCGTCGATGTTCTGGGACGGCCCGGGCGCGCATCCGAGCGCTGCGATCGTCGGACCGCCGCAGGCCAACCTTCGCCATCACCTGTCGCTCAACACCTGCAACAGCTGCCACGGCGGCGAGACACAAACAACCTTCACGCATGTAAGCGCGACCGGCGCGCTGTCGGGATTCCTGACCGGCATCGACGTCAACGATCCCGCGGGCGAAGGCGTGGTCCGTCACTTCGACGATTTGCTGCGACGCCAGCAATCACTCGCGCAGCTCGTCAATCAACCATGCTTCATGGTCCTGTTCTTCGACCCGCTTCGAATGGAGCACTGATCTTCTTGGGACGGGAGCGGCGCCAGGCCGCTCCCGTTGTTCAGCGGATATCGTTCAGCGGACAGTGCGCAGCACGTTGAACTTCATCAGCTCCTGGAACGTGATCGTCGAGTCGAGGTCCTCGCGCGTGAGGCGCAGTCCCTGATGCAGACCTTCGAGCACCATCTCCATCCAGAACGCGAGCTCGTGCTCGCTCGTCGGGTGCGCGTGCTTGCGTGCGAGGTCGGAGAGTCCGGGGACTTTGATCAACTCCGCGATGTACTCCGCGAACGGCTGTTCATCTGAAACGGTGAGCTTCCCGCCAGCCGCGAACCACGACAGCACCGCGTCGTATCCCGGCTCCGCTGACTGCGGCGTTTTTTCTTCTTCGCGCTGTTGTTGTTTGCGTTTCACGCGACGTCCGGCGAATGCGTCGTCGAGATCATCGGGATCGATCTCGCCGTACCCACGACGCTCGCGCTCGTTGCGCTGCGTCACGCCCGCACGCTCGATCTTCGGGAAGCGCGACTCGAACAGCTTCGCCATCGCCTCGCCGATCAGCTTGCGCGCGACGACTTCCGCGCCCTGCTGCTCGCCCTCGTACACCATCTCGACTTTGCCGGTGATGGCTGGGAGGATCATCGAGAAGTCGGAGAGTCGCGGGAAGACGCGCTTGTCGCCGGTCATCGCGGCGCGACGCTCGAGGTTCGAGTGCAACAGCTCCATCGCCGCGATGGTGAGTCGCGCGGAGACGCCGGATGATTGATCGACGAGCTCCGACTCGCGCGCGACGAACGCCACGCTCTCGATGAGGTCGCGAATGAACGGCGGGATCTCGATGCTCGCACCTGCGCCGCGATCGAGCCACGCTTCCTGATCGGTGATGCGTCGCGCGGTTTCGATCTGCTGCGGGTAATGCGTGAGGATCTGCGAGTCGATGCGATCTTTCAGCGGCGTGATGATGTTCCCGCGGCTCGTGTAGTCCTCGGGGTTCGCGCTGAAGACCAGCACGATGTCCATCGGAATGCGAATCGGAAAGCCGCGAATCTGCAGGTCGCGCTCTTCGAGAATGTTCAGCAGCGCGACCTGGATGCGCGGCGCGAGATCGGGCAGTTCGTTG
>DASVNL010000108.1:0-2647 GCA_036383875.1 Thermoanaerobaculia bacterium | reverse complement strand
ACGTCGTACTGATAGTCGGCGCCGTCGGTGACGTGCAGGTCGATGTAGAGATCGGGCCGCCACAGCGCGAGCGTGCGAATCATCGCGCGCATCTCGAGCGTGTCGGCTTTCATGTAATCGCGATTGAGGTTGTAGTTCTGCGCGGTCGTGCGCCAGCCGCCTTCTTCGGGACCGCGCTGGTTGATACGCGTGAACGCGTTGAAGCGCTCGTGACCGTCGACGTTGAAGATCGGGATGAACAGGAAGTTCGCGCCGTCGAGCAGCTCGCGCTTCGTGCCGCGCACCGTCATGTCGCGCAGCAACATCAGTCCCGCGTCCTTGCCGTCGATCTCGCCTGCGTGAATGCCGCCCTGCGCGAGGACGATGCCCTTGTTCGCGCGAAGCATCACGTCTGGAGTGAACGACTTGTCCTTCGACGCGATGACCATCCAGATGTCGCGCCCTTCCGGACTCTTGCCGATCGACACCATCCGCAGCTCGGGTGCGGCCGCGACGAGGCGTCGCAGGTACGCGACCGTTTCGTCGTAGCGCGGCGTGGTCTTCAGTCCGGTTTTCTCGGACGGCGTGATCCACGGGTCATTCGCCGGCACGACGAGCGAGCGGCTCGCGCCGTTCCACGGAATCTCCGGCGGAAGGATCGCCGTCTGTGCGGAGGTGAGAGTCGCAGCAAGCAAAAGCGCCGTCAGCATGACGGCGCTTCATAGCACAACAGCGACGGTGCCGACGTCTCGGGCTGGTGAACTCGAGACGCCGGCGCTTCGCCTATTTCAACTGCACCTGCGGCATTTTCGTGCCGTAGTAGTAGTCATCGAGGAACGGGCCGTAGTCCTTCTTCGTGATGAACTGCAGCATCTGGCCGACGGTCTCGGCCGAGCCGTACTTCCAGCGGAAGTTGGTCTGATACGACTTGAGGAACGAGAGGAAGAGATGGTCGCCGAGCTCCTGGTGCAGCGCGGCGAGAAGATACGCACCCTTGTCGTAGATGAGCCAAGTACGCGAGCGGAACGCAGTCATGTTGTCGCCGCGCGTGCGGATGCGGTTCGCGGTCATGATCGACGAGTACTTCGACCCGTCGGTGGCGTTTTTCTGCCAGTGGCGCACGAGCGATTCGTACGTGCCGTCTTTCTTCAGTTTCTTGAGGAAGACCGCCGCCGAATACTCCGCGAACGACTCCGTGATCCACTGCTCCTCGGACGACGGCATCTTCACGACATGGCCCCAGTACTGGTGCGCGATCTCGTGCGCGAAGCGCTCGTTGATGCCCTGCGAAAAGAACTGGTTCAGCTCACCGAGCGTGGGATTGAACGCTTCCTTCGTGATGAACATCGTTCCCGGAGGCGCCTGGCCGTAGCCCCACGTGTTCATCTCGATGATGTTCAGCTCAGGGAACGGGAACGGTCCAAGAAAGACCTGATAGGTTTCGATGATGCCGAACGCGAGATTCGTGAGCTGCTTCATCGCGCGCGAATTCTTGCCCGCGTACGTCGCGACGCGAATCGTGACGCCGTTGCGCGTCTCTTCTTCCGAGTAGTACTTGCCCGCGTGCACGACTGCGAACTGCACCGGCTTGTCGATCGTGTTCTCGACGACGTTGAAGTCGCCTTCTTCGACGCGGCGATTGGTCTTGCCCGGCGCGTACGGCACGAACGGCTTCTTCACCTTCACGACCGAATGCACGGTGTAGTACTGCTCGACGAGATCGGGCTGCGGGAACCACGGCATGACACCGAGCTGCCAGAAGCTGTCGCCGCTCGGACGGATCAGGAAGTCGCCGGCGATTTCGAACGTGACCTTCGCGGTCGCGTTCGGCGCGAGGACGGCCGGGAGTCCGACGATCAACTCGCCGTTGCGATGATCGATCGAGAGCTCGGTGCCCTTTTCGTCTTTCGCCGTGACGACGCGGATCGAGTGCTCGCGACTGTCGTCGTCGTACATCACGTCCATCTGGTCGAGTCGCAGCGCGCGGATGCCGGGGCGTGCGCCGGTGAAGGTTTCGGTGATGTTCAGCTTCGCGTCGGGACCGTCGGCGAGGAGCGTGTAGTCGATCGCGGTGAGCTGGAAACGTGGCTGAGGCGGCTTCCGTAGGCCCTGCGCGATGGGGTGATCGGAGATCGAAACCGGGAAAGCCATCGCGCGTGCGATGCGGCCTTCGCCGCGCTGGATCACGTACAGCGACTCCATGCCGCGATCGGCTTCGTCGAAGACGTAGACGCTTTCGTCGCGACCGCCCGCGAGCTCGGCGCGGAAGACGACTTTCTTCGGCGCGTTGAGCTTCTGCAGGATGTACTGATGCGCGGCCGGCGTGCTGACGTCGCGCTTGAAGACTTTCTGATGTTCGTCGAACAAGGGGCCGAGCGCTTCACCGCCCGGCGTGGCGTTGAGGTTCGGCAGCGGTGCGCCGAGGACCCAGAAGAAGCCGCGGTCGAAGCCTTCGGTGACCGTCGACGTCGCGTCGTTGAAGTTGAGGCTCGCGCCGCGCTTGGCGTTCGACGACGCAACCACGACCTCGTCCTTGTCGACGACTTTGTACGCGTAGCTGCCGCGGCCCTTGAAGAAGTAGCCGATCGTCTCCTTGCCCGCGGTGACGGGGGCGGCGACGCCGGCCAGCGTGAACTCGATGTTGCCCTGGCGGATGGTGGTGCCGGCC
>DASVNL010000107.1:0-12297 GCA_036383875.1 Thermoanaerobaculia bacterium | reverse complement strand
GCCGGGGCTGAGCGTGTAGTTCAGCGACGGATCGGATGCGTTGCCTGCGACTCCGGCCGTGTGGAAGACGAGCTTTCCGGAGAGCGGGACATCGTGAGAGTTGTAGAGCTGGACCGACGTCCGGAAGTACGAACCGAAGTTGCCGGGCGTCGAGCCGACGACGGCGAGGACGCGCGTCGCTGGGGCGGGGATGTCGGTGATGAGCACGGAGACGACCGCGGAGTCATCGCCTGTGACGTCGCAGGTCGTCGCGCGATTGCGAGCGCGTGCGCGGTAGTAGTAGCGCGTGCCCGCGGTCGAGTGCGTGAACGATGCGGTCGTCGTCGTAAGCGTTTGCGAACTCGGCGACGTGAACTCTGCGTTCGTCGACTCTTCGAGCACGTAGTCGGTGGCGTTCGTGACGGACGGCCAGCTCACGCTGTACGCCGTGTTGGCGAGCGCTGACGTTGGAGCGGAGAGTTGCGGCGTCGCGGGTTTCGGACACGAGGGCTGCGGCTCGGTCACGGTGATGTTCGAGCTCGCGGTGGAGCTGCCCATCGTTGCGGTGATCTTCGCGGTGCCGGCGGCGACGCCCGTGACTTTGAAGCTTGCGGACGACGAGCCTGCGGAGATGACGATCGACGCCGGCACCGTCGCGACGGTGGTCTTCGACGACGAGAGGTTGATCGTCGTGTCGTTCGGTGCGGCGCTGCTGAGGCTTGCGGTCAGCGTCGCGAGCGAGCCGACATCGACGCTTTTCGAATTCGGCGAGAGTGAGACCGACAGCTCGGGGATGTTGATCGCGCCGTTGACGAGGGTGAGCTGGCCGTTCGCGGCCGTCTCTTTCGTCGCGGCGGTGCCGCCGTCGTCGGTGAGCTGCGTGAGTGATGGATCGAGCGTGAGCGTGATCGCGCTGCCGGGCGTCGCGCCGGGTGCGAGCGTGAACGAGAGCCGCGCGACGAGATTGCCGGGCGCGGATGCGTTCAGCGTGAACGGGATCGGATCGCTCGACTCCTGAAACGTGACGATCAGCGAGCGGGTGCCGCTCGTCGACGGCTTCGATTCGAAGGTCGGCGAGAGCGCGGCGGTGATGCCGGCGCGATTGAACGACACGGACTGCACGGCGGAGACGGGCGAGTAGCTCACGCGAATCGAGATCGACTGGATCTTCGAGCCGGCGGGGCGGTCCATGCCGAGGCTGGTGCCGGCGACGTCGCGGATGGAGATGGGGACGTCGACGGTGGAGCCGGACGCCGTGACGGTACCGACCGTCACGACATCCGAGGCCGCGAGTGCGGGGAGTGTGAGAAACGTGGCGACGAAAACGACCGGGGCTGCGAGCAATCTCGCAAGGGATTTCCAGGGGCTCATTCGGGTCCTCAGCTCATACGCAGGCGTACGGCTATGAACGCGAGACCGATCGCAAGTAGTCCGAGCGCCCATTCGCCGAGCGTCGGGACGGTGTTGCTCGTCACGAGGATCGCGCCGTTGACGAGCGTGAGTCGCGAGTTCGCGACCGTCTCGATCGTCGCGGGCGTGCCGCCTTCATCGGTGAGCTGCGTGAGCACCGGATCGAGCGTGAGTGTGATGTTCGTGCCGGGCGCGGTGCCGGGCGCGATGGTCACGAGGAGATGCGCGACCTGGTTGCCGGGCAGCGTGGCGTTCGACGTGAAGGGGATGAGGTTCGTCGTCTCGTCGAAATTGCCGAGGAGCGAGATCGAGCCCGGGACGGCGGGGCTGCTTTCGAACGTCGGCGTGAGCGGCGCGGTGATGCCGTCGCGCGAGAACGAGATCGACTGCACCGCCGACGCCGGAGCGTACGTGACGCGGATGCTGTACGACTGGATCCGCGAGCCGGCCGGCTGATCGATGCCGAGCGGCGTGGACGACGTGTCGCGGATGTAGACCGGAACGTCGACGACGCCGGAGCCGCTGGTGGTGCCGACGGTGATGACGTCAGAGGGAAGCGGCTGGGCCATCGCCGGAAGGGCGATGGCCAGGCCGGCCAGCATGACGATCAGATTGCGCGAGACAGTTGCGATGACGCTTTTCATGTTCATTCGACTCTTTACTGATCGTCACGGCTGAGCGTGGGCGGAGCGACACGGCTGGTGGCCGTGCCGCTCACGCGCAGCTTGCGGTTTGCAACGGTTGCTTTCTCTTCGGCGCCGCCGCCGACGAGCATCGTCAGGGCCGGGTCGATGTCGAGGCGGACCGCACCGGCGGCGCTGACTTCGATTTCGGCGATGACCGCGGAGCGCGTTCCGTCGAGTGCGAGCGGCTTCTCGTCGCTGAAGGCCACGAGGTAGGCGATCGCATCATCGGTGCGGCGGCTGACTTCGAACATCGGATCGATTGCGGCGCCGCGACGCATCGCTGCGTCGGTCACGCTGCCGGCGAACTTCACGCGAACCGAGAGTGCCTGCGGTGCGCGCGAGCCGGCGTCCATGGTCAGGATGACGGGGACGAAGAAGCGGCCGTCGCGCTGGATCGCGTTGCCGAGGCGCAGGGCGCCCTGGAGCGGTTGCGCGGTGGCGGTGGATGCGACGCGGTCCGACGTGCGCGAGTGCGGTGCTGCGCCGCCGCCGAAGAGGTAGTTCACGGCGTAGAAGATGTCGGCGGGATCGACGACGCCGTCGCCGTTCGCATCACCGGACGGCATACCGGCCACGCCCGTGGGCGCCGGTCCGTTCGTGAAGAGATACGCGACGAGGTAGAAGATGTCCGACGGATCGATCATCGAGTCGCCGTTCGGATCGAAGTTCTGCTGGCTGTACGTGTAGCCGTTGGTCAGCGATCCGGTGGTCGTGTCGGTGTTCGTCACGACGACGTTCACCGCGCCTGCGGCGTGAGCCGGAGTCTTCGCGGTGATCGAGGTGGGGCCGACGACGACGTTCGTCGCCGCGCTGCCGCCGAAGGTCACGTTCGCGCCGGTGAGGAAGCCCGTGCCGGTGATCGTGACGTTCGTGCCGCCGAGGGACGAGCCGTTGGCGGGGGAGACGTTCGTGACCGTCACGGTCGAGACGACCGCAGTGACGTTCACGTTCGCCGACTGCGACGCGGAGCACGAGGCGGCCGTGTTCACGGTGACGTTGAGCGAGAGCGTGCCGGCTGCGCCGGCGGTGAAGGTGATGTTCGCGGTGCCGGTGCCGCCCGTGATCGTGCCGCCGGTGATGCCCCACGTGTAGGTTGCGCCGACGCCTGCGCTGGCGACGGATGCGGCGTTACCGGTCGAGCCGGCGTTGACGCTCGCCGGTGCGGTGATCGCGGCGTTCGGGATCGGATTGACGGTGACCGTGGTCGTGGACGAAGCCGCGCTGTCGCAGCCGCTGCCGGTCACGACGACGGTGTAGTCACCGGACGCGGTCGCGCTGTACGTCTGATTCGTTGCGCCGCCGATCGGGTTGCCGTTGAGACGCCACTGGTTGCCGGTCGCGCTGCTCGACGTCAGCAGGACGCTGCCGCCGGCGCAGAACGACGTCGGGCCGCCGGCGTTGATCGTCGGAGTCGCGGGGATCGGATTCACGGTGACGACGACGGCGTTCGATGCGGGGCTCGGGCAGCCGCCCACGGTCGCGACGACCGTGTACGAGCCGCTCGCGGTCGCGACGTAGTTCACGTTCGTGGCGCCGCCGATCGGGTTGCCGTTGAGGTACCACTGGTTGCCGGTCGGGCTGACCGACGTGAGCGTGACGCTGCCGCCTGCGCAGAACGTCGTTGCTCCGCCGGCGCTGATCGTCGGCGTGTTCGGGATCGGGTTGACCGTGACGACCGTCGCGGAGGACGGAGTGCTCGGGCAGCCGCTGGCCGTGACGACGACCGTGTACGAACCGCTGGCGGTCGCGACGTAGTTCTGATTCGTCTCGCCGCCGATCGGGTTGCCGTTGAGGTACCACTGGTTGCCGGACGCGCTGCTCGAGGTGAGCGTGACGTTGCCGCCCGCGCAGAACGTGGTCGGTCCGCCGGCGTTAACCGTCGGAGTGGCCGGAGCCGGATTCACGGTGACGACCGTTGCGGACGACGACGCGCTCGAGCAGCCGCTGGTCGTGACGACGACCGTGTACGAGCCGTTCGCGGTCGCGACGTAGTTTTGATTCGTCTCGCCGCCGATCGGGTTGCCGTTGAGGTACCACTGGTTGCCGGTCGCGCTGCTCGAGGTGAGCGTGACGCTGCCGCCCGCGCAGAACGTGGTCGGTCCGCCGGCGTTGACCGTCGGAGTCGCGGGGGTTGCGTTGACGGTGACGACCGTCGCCTGCGACGTCGTCGTGCAACCGGTGACGGTCACGCCGACGGTGTAGGAGCCGCTCGCGGTCGCGACGTACTGCTGGTTCGTCGCGCCGCCGATCGGATTGCCGTTGAGATACCACTGATTGCCGCTGGCGCTGCTCGAGGTGAACGTGACGCTGCCGCCGGTGCAGAACGTGGTCGGTCCGCTCGGAGTGACGGACGGCTCAGGAGGCGCCGGGTTCACGGTGACGACGATGGAGTTCGAGGCGTTGCTCGGGCAGCCGGCGTAGACCTCGCTGATCAGCGTGTAGGTGCCGGAAACCGTCGCGGTGTAGGAATCGCTGGTGGCGCCGCTGATCGGGTTGCCGTTGAGGTACCACTGCGGGGCCATGATGATGTTGTCGGAGTCGAGCTGCACCGAGCCGCCGGCGCAGAACGTCGTCGGACCGGCCGCGGAGATCACCGGCGTGGCCGGCGTCGTGAACGCGGTGACGAACGTTGCGGCGGACGCGGGGCTGCTGCAGCTTCCCGACGTCGCGACGACCGTGAACGACCCGGAGATCTGCGTCGGGAAGTAGGCCTCGATGAGATCGTCATCGACGAGCAGCGTTTGATTCGTCGCGCCGGTGATGAGCGTGTTGTTGATGTACCACTGGTTGCCGGTGGCGCTGCTGGACGTCAGCGTGACGCTGCTGGTGTCGCAGAACGAGACCGGGCCGCTGGCGTTGATGGTCGGTTGCGCCGGGGTCGGATTGACGGTGACGACCGTGGGTGCCGAGGTGCTGCTGTTGCAGCCGCTCAGCGAGACGCCGACGGTGTAGGAGCCGCTGGCCGTCGCGGTGTACGTCTGATTCGTGGCGCCGCCGATCGGGTTGCCGTCGAGGTACCACTGGTTGCCGCCCGTGCTGCTCGACGTGAGCAGCACGCTGCCCGGCGAGCAGAACGTCGTCGGACCGCCGGCGTTGATGGTCGGCGTCGCGACCGAGACGATCGGGATGATGGCGTTGCCGCTCTTGTGGCAGCCCGCCGCCTCGACGATGTTCAGCGTGAGCGTGACGTTGCCGGATGCGCCGGCGGTGTAGGTCACGCTCTGCGTGTTCGTCGCGCTCGTGATCGTGCCGTTGGTGATCGACCACGCGTAGCTCGTCGCACCGGCGGGACCGCTCGCGCTGTTGCCCGTCGAGCTTGCGCAAACCTGTGCTTGGACCGGCGTGACGCTCGCGGCCGCGGTGCAATCGGCGACCGTGTAGCAGATCGTGACGTCGTCGAGTGTCGGCGTCGCGGTGGTGCTCGACGATTCGAGAACCGCCTTGTATTTGAGGTAGCGCGCTCCGTAGAACTGCGAGAGCGATGCGCCCGAGGTCGTGTAGTACGTCGACGCCGTGCCGTCCGGACCAATGAAGTTGAACGGACCCGCGTCGTTGCTGCTCTGCGCGACCTGGAAGCGGAGCTGCGTGTTCACCGGCGCCGTGCCGTTCCACGCGATCGTCGACCAGATCGGCGTGAACGTCGCGAGCGGGTTGGCGTCCTTGACCGCGGAGATCAGCGTGCCGAGCGGCGCGTAGCCGAGATCGACGTAGATCCGGAAGCCGTGATCGTTGTTGGCGTTGCCCGTTGCACCGGCCCAGGAGGTGCCGCTGTTGCTCGAGCTGGCGCGGCGTCCGCCGGCGTACGGATTCTGAGCCGAGACCAAGCCAGTGCCGACCGAGACGCTGCCGAAGTAGCCGGGTGCGGGAGTGCCGGTGGGAATGGCCGAGGCGGCGCGCCAGACGAGCGCGTACTGTGTGCCCGCGGTGAGCGTTGCCGGCGTGGCGAACGTCGCGGTGTACCAGCCGCCGCCACCGTTGCAGAAGCCCGGGATCGTGGCCGTCGCGAGGTCCGCGCCGGTCGGGAGGTTGGCTGCGGCGTTGCGGATCGACACCGTGAGGTTCGGCATCGTCACCGCGGAGCAGTTGAGGCTGAAGAAGTTGATGTCGACCTTCGCGACCGGGCCGGTGATGGCCTGCGTGAAGGTCTGGCCGAGCCAGGTGGTGGTGTTGAATCCGGCGCCCTGCGTTCCGAGCGTCGTGTTCTGCTGATCGAGCGTCGGCGGATTCGCGAGCTTGACCGCGCCCGGCGTGACCGTGATGTCGACGGTCGTCGGGACGCCGCGCTGGAAGTCGCCGAGCGACGTGTCCGTCGGGCAGCCGTTGTTCGCTGCGGAGTCGAGCGTGAAGTCACGATCCGTGGTGCCGCCATCCGTCACGGCGATCGTGGCGACGCTCTTCGGGTCGTAGCCCGGGAGCGACGCGGTGAGGAGCGGATAGGTGCCGGCGGGAAGGCCGGAGAACGAGTAGTCGCCGGATGCGTTCGTCGTCGTGCTGCGCGCGCCGAGGGCGACCGTCACGCCGCTGAGCGGAGCGCCGCCGGTCGTCGCGGTGACGGTGCCGGAGAGTGTGCCGCCGGCGCCGACCGGAGTGCATCCCGGGAACGCGAACGAGCCGATGCGCGTCTGGTGATTGAGACCGTCGACGGCGTAATACATCGACGTGAACCAGAACGTGCAGCCGTCGGGATCGAGCGACATCGCGGCGTAGTCACCCCAGCGCGTGCACGTGCCGCCGCAACTGCCGGTCTGCGTGCCGGCGCCCTGAACGAGGAGCTGTTCGGTCTGACTGAACGTGTTGAC
This sequence comes from Thermoanaerobaculia bacterium, assembly GCA_036383875.1. Lineage (GTDB taxonomy): Bacteria > Acidobacteriota > Thermoanaerobaculia > Gp7-AA8 > Gp7-AA8 > QHVT01. Next base: position 5,423 of record DASVNL010000107.1, on the reverse strand, counting down.
CGGATCGCCCGCGAGGCGTCCGGCGTACTTCAGGGCGGGTTTGGTCGTGGAGCTGGAGGTGCTGTAGCCCATGGCCAGGTTGCCGGCGCGATCGACGGCGAGACTGGGCATGAAGCGATGAATCACGTCGGCCGCGTCGGGATCCCAGGTCGTGCCCTGCGGCAGGTTCGGGTTGACCGTTCCTCCCGTGACGTTGACCTGATACCAGCGCGGCGCTGCAAAGCCGGTGGTGTTGCCGCGGCGGACGGTGTGCGTCGTCCACAGCGACTCGGCGCCGCCGATGTTGGTGTACTGGTTCTGCATCATCGCCCGGATGCCGAGCGTGTCGAGCGAGTTGCCACCGAGGGACGGCGCCAGCGCGACGTTCGCATTTGGCCAGCTCGTTGCGGCGAGCGGAACGTCGGGACCGGTGAAGGTCGAGAGCGTCACCTTGTCCCAGTCGACGTGGAACTTGTAGACGGTCAGTGCATTGAGGTACTGGAACGTCGAGACGAAGTAGTTCGGCGCGCCGGCGGGCGGCGTGCCGGTCTGCAGTCGTGCGTTCGCGGGGAGGACCGTGAAGTCACCGCCCGGGATGTCGAAGGACACGACCTGCACGGTCGGCTTGCCCGCGTACATCTGCGCCTTGTTGAACGCGTACGCGCGGCCGGTGATGAACGGCGCGCCCGACGGGTAGCCGAACATGCTCGCGTACATGTAGAGACCGTCCGGCCAGATGCCGAACTTCGGATAGTCGCCGAGACCGCCGGCGGTGTTGATCGAGTAGAAGTTCCAGCCGCCCGTCACCGGGTCGTTGGTCATCGAGACCGCGATGCACTGAAATGCGCCGGGAGGATTGATGACGTTGCCGCCGCCGTCGAGCTGGAAGGCGAAGTCGGTGACGACCCAGCGATCCTCGAACGTGTCGTAGAGGATGACCGGATCGCCGAAGTTGTTCGTGTCGCACAGGTTCCCGAAGTTGCCCTGGCTCATGAACGTGTTGTAGGTCATCGCGGCGACGCGCACGTTGTCGGACTTGCGATAGATCGCGAGCGACGTGTTGATCGACTGGATGTAGTACGTGGGGCCGACGTCGCCGACGGTGTCGGGCGGGTGGCCGTTGCCCCAGTTCTGAAAGTCGAGACCGTCGAAGTTCGCGACCGGTGCAGGCGCGGGCGCATTGCGCTCCGGCACCGACGGACGCGTGATGTCGGGCGGCAGCGCGCGATCGTCGGGCTCGATCGCGACGGGATGCGGCACGGGTCCTTCACGCTCGGGACGTTCGACCTGGGTCGGACGCGTCTGCGGAAGTTTGCGCAGATCGATTTTCCGGCTGGCTGCTTTCGTGAGATGCAGCTCGACGGGCGGGCCGGCCTTGATCGGTCCGGGACGCGGAACCAGCTCGCCGCTTTCTTCTTCGTTCGACGTGACGTCGCGGCCTTTGCGTTCCGGCTCGACGTGCTTCGCGCGTTTCGGGCGTCGTTCGCGCTCGCGTTCTTCGCGCTCTTGTTCGTCGCGCTCCTGTTCCTCGCTCTCCATCTCGATGGAGGCGGTGACCGGCGCGATCTTCTCCGGCTTCGGCCGTTTCTTCTTGCCGGCCGCGGCGATGCTGCCGGGGACGATCATCAATGTGAGGAGCAGGGCGATCAGGGCACGTTTCATTCTGCTTGTCCTTTGGCGAGAGATGACTAGAGAGACGAGAGCTGCGCAGCGTCCCGTGAGGAGCTCACGAGATCACCGAGAAAAACGACGGATTGGGGTTTGGTGAGGACGGCCAGCGCGCGATGCTCGCGTGCGGCTTGGGCGATTTCGCGCGAAGCATACGCTGTCAGCACGATCAATGACGCGTGAGGTTGGCGCGAGCGCGCGGCGGTGATGAGCGCGGCGTGTTCGTCGTGTACGGCGCCGGTGAGATACGGGTCGACGAAGATGACGTCGAACTCCTGCGCCGCGACGCGCAACATCGCGGAGTCGCGATCGACGGCGACGGTGACGTCGCAGTCGCGCGTGGCCAGGTACTGTCGGAGCGAGCCGGCGATGACGTCGTCGTCGTCGATCAACAGGACCCGCAGACGATGAGTGTCTGTCGGTAAATTCATTTTCAGGGGAAAGACGGAACTCGGACGCGGCATGATCGCGGTCGCACGCCGCGATGCCCATCGGAGTTGCACCGGTTCTGGTGTAGGTAATTTACCTAGGCTGCCGCTCGGGGAGCAGCGCGTGCTCCATCGCGTACTGCACGATCTCGGCGTTGCCGCGCAGTCCCATCTTCTCCAGCAGCCGCGCGCGATGCGTGGCCACGGTCTTCACGCTAACTCCAAGTTCCGCGGCGATTTGGCGCGGCGGCTTGCCCGCCGCGATGAGACACAGGACCTGGAACTCGCGCTCAGAGAGGGCGTGATGCGAACGCGTGCTGTGCGGTTGCACGAGCTCGAGGGCGAGGTTCTCCGCCATGGTTGGAGTCAGGAATCGCTCACCTCGCGCGACCTTCGTGATCGCGGTGACGAGATGCTCGCGCGCGTTGTTTTTGCTGACGTAGCCGAGGGCTCCGCTGCGCAGCGCGTGCATCGCGTACGACGCGTGCTGCTGCATGCTGAGGATGAGCACCGGCAGCGACGGTGCGATCGCGCGGATCTGCGAAAGCACATCGAGGCCGGGACGATCGGGAAGATTCAGATCGAGGACGACGACGTCCCAGCCGCCGCGACGGACGAGGTCGACCGCTTCCGCGCCGGTGCGTGCCTCGCCGCCGACGGTGATGGTCGCGGTCTCGGAGACGATCTGCTTGAGACCTTCACGCACGATGTCGTGGTCGTCGACGATGAGCACCGTGATCATCCGAGCCTCGCTTTGAGCGACATCGGGATGCGCGCGGAGACGATGGTGCCGCGCGATGGGACGCCTTCGATCTCCACGCTTCCTCCGATCATCGCCGCGCGTTCGCGAATGCCGATCAGTCCGAGCGACAGCGGATCGCCAATCTCCTCGGCGGTCACGCCGCGTCCGTCATCGCGAATCTCGAGCAGGATTTCCTCCCCGCGCTGACGCAGTCGCAGCTCGGTGCGCGTCGCATTCGAATGTCGCGCGACGTTGGTCAGCGCTTCCTGCACGATGCGATAGATCGCCGTGACGATCTCGCTGTCGTGCGGGACGTCGCCGGTGACGGAGAGCTCGCACTCGATGCCGCTGCGCGCCTCGAACATCCGCGCTTCTTCCTGAATCGCGGCGACGAGGCCGAGGTCGTCGAGGACGCTGGGGCGCAACTCGGAGGAGATGCGTTGCACGGCGCTCACGGTGAGGTCGAGCGTCTGCAGGATGCGCGCGCTGATCGGCGCGGAGGCTGGCGTTTGCGAGGTGGTTTTGAGGAGTCCGATGAAATCCATCTTGAGCGCGGTGAGCGATTGTCCGAGGTCGTCGTGCAGCTCGCGCGCGATGCGCGCGCGTTCTTCTTCCTGCACCGCGGTCAGCCGCTCGTGCAGCGCCTTGAGCTTACGCTCGCCGATGCGCATCTGCCGGTCGGTATCTTCGCGGCGATCGATCATGCGATTGAACGCGCTGGCCAGTGTCGCCAGCTCGAGCGGACCGGCAAACGGCGCGACGCGGCTGTACGAGCCTTCGTCGGCCGTCGACGCCGCGGTGACGAGTGCGCGAATCGGACGGTTGATGCGACGCGTGACCATCGCGGTCAGCACGACGACGATGAAGACGATGCCGATGCCGCCGATCGCACCGTTGAGCAACATCTCGCGCACCGGCTCGACGATGGTGTGATTCGGAACGCCGACGTAGACGTACCAGCCGAACTGCGGCAGCCGCGCGAATCCGTATTGCCGCACGATTCCTTCGACGCCGCGCGCTTCCGCGACGCCTTCCGGAATGGTTTTCGCCAGCTCCGCAATGCGCGTCCCGCGAATGTTCCGCCCCGTCCACTCCTCGGATGACGCAGACCGCGCGATGATCGTGCTGTCGCGATCGAGAATCGTGATCACGGCACCCGGGATCAGCGCGTTGCGGCCGATCATCTCGACGAACTCCAGCAACACGATCGTGCCGCCATGCGGCGGAATCCGCGACGCCAGCACTGCGATCGACTTGCCGTCGAAGGTTCGAACCGACGGGATCTTCATCGGCAGACGCGCGTTGCGCAGTTGCTGTCCGACCCACGTTTCCGCGAGCTTCGAGACGGTGACGTTCTGCGGATCCGTGTTGCCCGAGCAAACGAGCCGGCCCGATGCATCGAAGAGCAGAATGTCGGCGTAGCGCGGGAAGAAATCGATCGCTGAGAAAATCGCGCGACATGCTTCCGGCTGCATGTGCACGATCGCCGGACGCGCGGCCATCGTGTCGAGGAGCAACAGCGATTCCGCGTAGCTTTCCTCGATGCGCGCCGCGCTCGCCTTCGCCATCCGCAACGCCGACATCCGCGCCTCGGCCTGCTCGCGTTCCACCTGCGTCACCGACACGGCGATCAGCAGGATCAGCACGGGTAGCGCCACGACGGTCACGAGTCCGCCGAGCCACCACCGCAGCGAGCGCGGGCGAGAAGGCATTCGCGCAGTGTAGCGTGGACAAAAATGATGGTTGGAATGGCAGATTGTTGTTTGGGGTGACTATGACCACACGCTCCACACGCCAGCTCGTTCACGCCAGGCCGCAACTCGAAGGGGAAGGGATGATCGTCACGCGACCATTCCCGACTGCCGATCTCGATCAACTCGATCCGTTCCTGCTCCTCGATCGCATGGGTCCGGTCACGCATGGACCGAATGAGGCCAAAGGCGCGCCCGATCATCCGCATCGCGGATTCGAGACCGTCACGTACGTGCTCGAAGGCGCAATCGAGCATGGCGACTCGCAGGGCAATCACGGACGCATCGGTCCGGGCGACGTGCAATGGATGACGGCCGGATCGGGCGTGATTCATTCCGAGATGCCGTCCGAGGAGATCTGTCGCGATGGCGGACGCCTGCATGGATTTCAGCTGTGGGTGAACCTGCCGCGTCGCGACAAGATGATGAAGCCGCGCTATCAGGAACTGCGCGCGAGCGAGATTCCGACTGCAACGAGCGACGATGGCAAAGTCACGGTGACGGTCATCGCCGGCGAGTCCCTCGGCACGAAGGCGAACATCGATACACGCACGCCGATCATGTACTTGCACGCGCGACTCGCGCCCGGCGCGACGTTCACGCAGGCGATTCCGCAGACGTACAACGCGTTCGCGTTCGTCGTCAGCGGCGAGGCGGCATTCGGCGAGAAAGTCGCGCGTGAAAACGACATGGTGCTCTTCGACAGCGACGGCGACGAAGTCACGTGCACGACGGAGAACGGCGCGGAGTTGCTGATCATCGGCGGTGTTCCGCTGCGCGAGCCGGTCGCGCGTTACGGACCGTTCGTGATGAACACGCCCGGCGAGATCCGTCAGGCCATGCTCGATTTTCAGA
>DASVNL010000106.1:0-1800 GCA_036383875.1 Thermoanaerobaculia bacterium | reverse complement strand
CGGCGCAGTCGCGCGATGCGTTGCGCGGCGTGCGCCCACTGCGCGTCGTCCGCCGCGAGATACGCGAGCGTGAAGAGAATGCCGCCGGCCGCGCGATCGCCTTGCGTCTCTTCGACTTCGCGCAGCGCTTCGACTGCGATCGCACGCGCGTCGTCCCAGGCGCCGGCGGAGAACGCGGAGAACACGCGATCGAGCGACGCGTCGATCGCTTCGGTGAGTACACGTGCGTGCTCGTGCGCATCGTCCGCGGCTTCGCGTGCGCTCTCGAAGTCGGATTGTTCGAGCGCGCGATACGTGGCCAGTCGCGCGGCGAGATAGGGATCGTCGAGCGTGAGATCCGCGCCGTGCAGCGCGCGTTCGTACGCGAGCAGACGCGAGCCGCTGTCAAACGTCGCGAGAATCTGCTGCGCTTCTTCTTCGCGATCGAGCAGACGCAAAACTTCGGCGCGGAGCAGGCTCGCGTCGAACGTCGGCTCGAGTCGCTCGAGGCGCGTGAGCGCGGTCGTGTAGTCGCCCATCCGACGTTCTGCGCGTGCGAGCACGAGCTCGTCGTTCGGCGCGACGTCACGCGCGTCGCGATACCGGCCGCAGTCGATGAGCGCGTGCGCGTACTGACTCGCGAGTTCGGGAGTGAGGACATCGGCGGGGATGTGATGAAACGCCTCGACGATCGCGCGCGCATCGGCGAACGTCGTCTGTTCAAGCGTCGCGACGGCGTGTTCGACATCGCCGGCATCGAGCCAGAGCAGCGCGGCGTTTACGCCGTCGCAATGTGTCGCTGCGACGCGACAGATCGACGGACGCGATGCGGCGGGCACGAGCCGCGAGGCTTCGTCGCGAATCGCGTCGCTCGCGAAGACGAAGGCATCGTCATCGACGGAACAGACGCCGTCGTGCGCGAGCTCTTCGAGTGCGCCGTTGAAGAGGAACTGCTCGAGGAAGTGCTGTGCGGTGTCGCGCGGAATGTGTGTGCCGAGGAGTGCGAGGGCCGCGATGTAGGAGCGGGTGGGCTCGGTGAAGTTCGGGAGAGAGGAGCGCGTCGGAGGGAGGTCGCCGTCGGCGAGATACGCGGCGAAAGCCTCGGCGTGCACGAAGTCGTCGAACGGACCGTGCATCGCGTCGCGCACGTGCAGCCGCGGCGCGACGAGGAACCAGCGCGTTGCGGGCAACGGTGCTCCATCGCGCGGCGTGAGCCACGCGCCGTGATGCGCGAGGATCGTGACGACGTCGCGCGATCCTGCATCGAACGCCGCTTCGCTGGTGACGATGAACACGTGGCGTGAGTCGGACGTCGCGGCGAGGATGCGTTCCGCAACCGCGTTCGGTGCGAGTGCCGCGTCGTACGGCGTGCCGAGTGCCGAGTAACGTTCGAGCGGCGACGCGCCGCGGAACACGATCGGCGTGAAGGTCGCGGCGAGTTGCGCGTATCGAAGAACGGTGTCGATGCACAACGGATCGCTCGACGCGAACTGCGCGACTTCACTCTCGAACGCATGCAGCGCGTCGACGCCGGGTGACGCGATCGCGCCGCACGCAGCGGCGCGCATCCAGCGCAGATCTGCGGCGGCATCCTTCGAGACGCGCGCGAACGCATCGGCGTAGATCGCATCGGCGCGCGCCCACGATTGCTGAAGGATCGCGAGCTCCGCGCCGAGCTTCTCCGCGAGGTCCTGCACGAGCGTCAGCACGGGCGGCGCGATGGTCGGATCGGACGCGCGCGCTGCGATGCGGATCAATCGCACATCGCTGCCGCGCTTCTGCACGACGGCCCACTCGCTCGCATCAAAGTCGACATCCGCG
>DASVNL010000105.1:0-1665 GCA_036383875.1 Thermoanaerobaculia bacterium | reverse complement strand
TCGAGCGGATCGCGTCGGATGGCGCGCGGCTGCTGGCGCCGCGCGGGACCGGAATCGGCTTTGACGACCTGCTGGAGAACCTGGCGTGGACATCGATTGGCTGAGTGACGAGTCGCACGTGCTGCTCAATCCGCGCATGCCTGCGGACGAGCGGGCGCGTCTCGAGTCGTACGTCGTCGATCTGTCCGGCCACCTCTGGCTGGCAACGTCGGGGACGACGGGCGCGTTGAAGCTCACGGGCTTGTCGAAGGCGGCGATGCTCGCGTCCGCCGCGGCGGTGAATCGCCGCCTGCAATCGGATGAGCGAGATGTGTGGCTCGGCGTGCTCCCGACGTTTCACGTCGGCGGGCTGGGGATTGTCGCGCGGGCGTTCCTCTCGGGAGCGCGCGTGGTTCGCGAGTGGGGCGATGACGTGACGCTCGCGTCGCTCGTTCCGGCGCAAGTCAGTGATCTCGTGAAGGCCGGAACGAGACTGCCGAAGTCGCTGCGGGCGATGATCGTCGGCGGCGGGGCGTTGTCCGAGGAGCTTTATCGAGCGGGGAACGACCTCGGCTGGCCGCTGCTGCCGAGCTACGGCATGACCGAGACCTGCTCGCAAGTCGCGACGGCGGTGCCGGGGTCGCCGGAGCTGGTCCTGTTGGATCACGCCGAGGCGCGGGTAGAGGAGGATGGCCGTCTCGCGTTCCGCGGTGCGTCACTGTTCAGCGGGTACGCGACGCAAGACGGCTTCGTCGATCCGAAGATCGACGGCTGGTTCGTTACCGAAGACCTCGGCGCAGTCGAAGGAAACACGCTGCGGATCATCGGCCGTCGCGGCGATTTCGTGAAAATCGGCGGCGAATCGGTCGATCTGGCCCGGCTCGACGCCATTGTCGCGTCCATAGCCGGCTTGCACGCCGCGATCGCCGCCGTCCCTGACGAACGCCTCGGACACGTCATTCATCTCTTCGCGGATCCCTCTGTCGACGCGACAGTTGTCGCGGCTCAGTACGATGGTCGCGTCCATCCGTTCGAGCGAGCCCGGCAGGTCCATCGTGTCGCCGAGATCCCTCGATCGAGCCTCGGCAAATTGCTGCGCAAAGAACTCGTGAAGCTCATCTGTTAGGCGCGTGCAGAGTTTTCCAAAACTCTTGGAATAGGACCTACCCCTCTGCCGTTGTGCGTGGTCCCGACGCGGAAACGCGCTCTCTGACAAACGAACGGTAACTCGCACGGCGGCAATCATTTGATGGCCGCGGTGGTGGTCCAAAAGATCGAGGAAATACGATCTGCAGGCGAGTGGTTATCAAAGTTCCAACGCGAGGTTGACAACGTCGCGAAGGGCACCTAGAATTCGCCTCCCTGCAGTACGCAGCACCTCCGGCAGTCAGCAGCACTCAGCAGTCCGATCTTTTCAACCGACAAATCGAGTAGTTCCGAAGTCCGGGTCAACCGGAATGCGTTCGTGCGGTCCACGGAAACATTCCGCTTGACACGGACGAGGGGGTCTGGCAATCTGTCGGCCCTTTCGGCGAGGCCGGTTCTTTGACAACTGAATAGGAAAGCAACGAAGACGAACGTGATTCCTTTGAGTCCCTGTCTGAAAAGACGAGGGGACTCTTCTAGAAACACAATGAAGTCGCTCTGATCCAAAAGGAGCGCTTCCGAATAAGCGACAGTCGTTTA
>DASVNL010000104.1:0-3100 GCA_036383875.1 Thermoanaerobaculia bacterium | reverse complement strand
TCGAGTTCTTCGACTTTCTGCTGGAGGGACATGCGTTCGACGTCGTTACAACGTCACTCTCCGTTCCGCCGCAATGCGGCGCATCTCGTCCGCGACCTGCTGCTCCGTCGCGCGCGGGCCGAGCTTCTGTCGCGCGGCCTTTTCCACCGCATCGACTCCCGCGAAGTTCTCCTCGAGCGCTTTCGCGACGATGAGAATCGCCGCCTCCGCATCGCGGAACTCGACCATTCCTCGGTCTTCGAGGCGATTGACGATCGCGCGGGCCAGGAACTCGACGGGGGCGCCGGTAGTGCTCAAGACGGGCGCATTAAAGCATCAACTCCGCGCCGAAGGAACCTGCGCCGTACGGATACCAGACGCGCTCGTTTGAAACCGCGTCGATGCGGCTGACGCGCACGCGGGCCGGATAGACGCGCTCGCCGTCGCGAATCAGCACGGAGAGCACGAGCGATTCGACCGGCGCGAGCAGCGCGATCGCGACGGGGCGGTCGCGTTCGATTTCCGTGACGTCGCACTCCAGTCGCAGGTCGAACGGCATGCGCACGGGGCGCACGCGATAGCTCGGGCGATAGAACGTGATCGTGTCTTCCTCGACGCGCTGGCCATACCCGTCGATCGCACCCGCGGTCTGCACGAGTCGCACGTTCGGCGGCTCGACTCCCATCAACGCGGGCAGCAGCGCGGCGGTGACATTCGGCGCGAGTCGCAATCGCGGCGGCGCTGCACGTTCCTCGAACTCCGCGCGCGCGAGTGCATCCGCGATCGTCGCGATGTCGCCGGTTTGTTCGAGCGTGCTGTCGATGATCGCGCGCAGCGGACCACGCGTCAGCGCGACATGCACGCGACTCGTTTCCTCCGACCATCGCGCATCGCCATACTCGTGCTCCGCGATTCCGCGCGTGACGATGAGACGCTCGACGTTCACGCCCGTCGGAATCGCAGGCGTGAATGATTCGGGCTCGTCGATCGGCCTCAGCACTTCGCCGAGCGGTCCGCATTCGAACAGCGTTCCTTCTTCACGTGCCCAGCCACTCTCGCTGACGCGAATCAGCGTGCCGTTCTCCCAGCGAATGCTGCGGCCGTGTTTGCGATAGATCATCGGAACACCGTCAGCATCACCGGCGCGTACGACGCGACGAAGAGCTCCTGCCCTTCGCGCGAACAGATCACGCCGGGATAACGAATCGGATCGCCCTCCGCACCAACGAGCGCGCGCGCGATCTCGCGGCGCGTCTTCACGAGCGTGAACGGAGGCAAGCGTCGCGACGTCTCACCGTCGATGAGATCCGCGGCAGAAATGCGCAGCGTGATCGTCTCGGTCAATGGTTCGTATGCACCCCCATCTAATAGGAGCACATCGATTCGACGCGCCGGCATCGACATCGACGCGCCGCGTTGTCCCGCGACGAGATGCGTCATGCGCTGCAGCGGCACATCGCGAAACGATGCGCGTCGCGACGCGAGCGGCACGTCGACGCGCAACCACGACGGCCATTTGATCGAGCGATGTCCATGTTCGAGCGCGTGTCCGATCGCCTCATGCAGCAACACCGCGGCGCTGCCGTTGCGCCACACGATCGGCAACGCTTCGACCTCGTCCGCTTCGACAGTTCGCGCCGCGATCGTGCGCAGCAGTTCGTGATCGCGCACGAAATCTTTCGGATGCGTGACGAGTGAGTGCACGCCTTCGCGAAGCACGATCAGCGTCGTGACGTTGTCGCGCGTCGCCTCGACGACGATCCGACGATTCGCCGCGACGCAACGCTCGCGCGCGTGATGCATCGCGCGTTCGCACGCGGCGACGAGCGCGTCGTCACGCAAGTCCGTCGCGATGATTCCGCGCGCGTCTTCACGTGCTTCGCCGTGCGAGAGGCGACGCTCCACGAGGCGGTCGGAGGACCACAGCTCTTCGAGTGTCGCGACGGCGTAGTGCGTCAATTCAGCTCGTACGAGAACTTCTTGCTCGCGGCGTCATAACGGACGGTGAGGCGGTGCGATGAGCCGGGCTCGAAGCGCGCCGGCATCGTGTGATGCTCCTGCACGTTCGCCGCCGGCACTGTGACCCACACCTGCACGTCCGCATTCTTCGCCGGGAACGAATGCGTGACCGCGATCGTCTTCGGCGTGCGCGACGCGCGACGCAAAAAGCGCGCGGGCTTCTCGACGAAGAGTTGTTCGTTCGCGACGATGTCGCCGCCGATGCGCACGACGATGCGCCCATCCGTGAACGGATGCGCGAACGCGGTCGTGATCTCCGCTGGATCCGACGACGTCGCGGTGGTCCCCGTCGTCGCGGTGAGTGGTCCGGTGTCGGTGGTCGCAGTGGTCGCGGTGCGATTCCGCTGCTGCCGCGCGAGGCGCGCCGCCTGACTCTTGTCTTCCTCGGCCTGCGCGAGTTTCAGATAGTCCGACGTCTGCACCGCGTTCGGATTCAGCGCGAACGACTCCTCGAACGCAGTGACCGCTTCGCTCCACTTCTTCTGATTGAAGAACGCGAGCCCTTCCTGGAACTTCACGTCGGCCGCGGCGAGCTGCTGCTTGCTGATCGCTTCCTGCTGACGCATCGCGTTCAGCTTCTGCATCGTCGTCGCGACGTACGGCGAGTTCGGATTCAGTTTCTGCAGTTCTTCGAACTTCGCATACGCATCGGTGACGCGTCCTTGTCTGAGAAGGATGTTTCCTTCTTCGCGAAGCTTCTTTTCTTTCTCGCGCTTCGCCGCCGTCGTTTTGTCGACGACTGGAACCGTCGTGTGCTTGCTGCGAATCATTGCGACCGCGCCGATGAGCCCGAGGACGAGCAGCGCGACGATCGCGATGAAGAGCGGGGGCGGAATGCGGCGGCGCAGCACAGGGCCCGACGGCGCACGCGGAGGTTTCGGGGCAGGCGGCGCAGGCGCGGGTTTCACCGCGGCCGCGCGCGTCCCGATTTCCTGCGCGGGAGGCGGTGCATCGACGCCCGGCGGGAACGGCACTTCCATCGTCGGACTCGCGGGCGTCGCGTTCGAGCGATCGGTGCGCGTGACCATCGTCTCTTCCGCGAGCATCGGATCGACGGGACGCACGGGACGTTCGCCGCGACTGACGGCGCGCAACGCGTTGC
>DASVNL010000103.1:0-4131 GCA_036383875.1 Thermoanaerobaculia bacterium | reverse complement strand
GCGCCCGTGCCGGAGTCGGTGAGGAGATCGATGATCACGTCGCGCGCGGGGAGGAGAAAGACGTTGTGGCCGGCGCGTTCGAGCGCGGCCGCCCGCTCGTCGCGCGTCGTCATGCGGATCGGCTCGACGGCTTTGAATCGGAACGGCTCGAACGAAATCATGCGACGAGCTCCATCGCGTTGCGCAGCCTGACGACGTCGCCGGCGACGATCACTGCCGGTGCCTCGAGGTTCGCACTTGCGACGCGCTCGACGATCGTGGCGAGCGTGCCGTCCACGGTGCGCTGTCGCGGCGTCGTGGCTTTCGAGATGACTGCAATCGGATGATCGTCGGAGACGCCGTGCTCGCGCAACTTGTCGACGATGAGCGCGAGATTGCCGAGGCCCATCATGAAGACGATCGTGCCGTTGCGATCCGCGAGCGATTGCCACGCGATGCCCGTCGACGCCTCCGATTCATGCGCGGTGACGATCGTCAGCGACGTGGAGAATCGGCGATGCGTGACCGGGATCCCGGCGTACGCAGGTCCGGCGATCGCGGAGGAGATGCCCGGAATGATTTCCACCGGAATGCCCGCCGCGACGAGTTCTTCTGCTTCCTCGGCACCGCGGCCGAACACGAACGGATCGCCACCTTTCAACCGCACCACACGCTTCCCCAAACGCGCCTCGGCGATGAGCAAAGCGTTGATCTCTTCCTGCGGCATCGCATGCACGCCCGCGCGTTTTCCGACGTACACGAGATCCGTCGTCGCAGGGATGCGCGCCACGATTTCGGGCGACACGAGCGCGTCGAGCGCGATGAGATCCGCCGTTGCGATCAACTCCGCGGCGCGCAGAGTCAGCAGGCCGGGATCGCCGGGGCCGGCGCCCACGAGAAACACTTTTCCGTTCACGAGAATCTCCTCTCCAGCAGCGAAAGCGCGCCTTGCGCGCGGAGCTCGTTCGCCACGGATTGCACCAGCTCCCGGGACTCCGTGCCGTGCTGCGTGACGCGCAGCGCGCGCGTGCCGTCGAGATCGGAGACGAACGCGCGGATGGTGATCGTGTCGTCATCGAACGACGCGTGCACCGCGATGCACGACGTGCAGTCGAGGATCGTGTCGAACTGCTGCAACACGCCGCGCTCGCACTGCGCCGCGAGCTCGCTGCGGCCGTTGTTGATCGCGACGGCGGCATCGCAGCCGACGCGCGAGGAACGCAACGCTTCGAGCGCGACGATCCCCTGTCCGGCCGCGGGGACCATCGCGTCGACGTCGAATGTGTCGACGATGGCGTCGGCGCGGCCGAGGCGGATCAGACCGGCCTGGGCGAGCACGAGACCGTCTTGCATGTTTGCGATGCGCGTTTCGACGTTGCCGCGAATCGCGACGACGTTGAGGTGAGGGTGGCGTTCGAGCAGTTGCGCGCGGCGTCGCGGTGAGCTCGTCGCGACGACCGCGCCGGGCAGCAGTGCCGTGACGGGAAGCCCGTTCGGTTGCAGCCACGCGTCGCGCGGATCGGCGCGTTCGAGAAATCCGAACAGCGCGAATCGCTCGGGGAGAATCGACGGCACGTCTTTCAGACTGTGCACGGCGACGTCGATCTCATCGCGATCGAGCGCTTCTTCGAGCTCTTTCACGAACAGACCCTTGCCGCCGATCGTCGCGAGCGCCACGTCGCGGCGAAGATCGCCGGTGGTGCGAATGGGGATGATCTCGCTTTTGAATCCGGCGGCGTGAAGGAGTCGCGCCGTTTCGTTGGCTTGCCAGAGTGCGAGCGGCGAGCCGCGCGTGCCGATGCGAACGGTGCTCATGGCTGGAGTCCGAAAATCATCCGGATCGCGCGACGCAGAGACTCGCTTTTCTTGAGCTCGACGATCGGCTGGTGGAGGATTTTGTTGGTCAGTTGCACGGCGAATTGCTCGACGGCCTGTCGCTGCTCGACGGGAATCGGACCGAGTCTGCGCAGGCATTTCTCCAGCTCCGCGGCGCGGATGTCGTCGACGCGCGCGCGCAGCTCGACGATGGTCGGCACCGCTTCATCCGCGTCGGCGCGACGGCGAAACGCGCGCACTTCCGCGGTCACGATTTCCTCGGCGCGCGCCGCTTCGCAGCGACGACGCTCGCGATTCGCTTCGGCGACCTGCTGCAGATCGTCGATGTCGTAGAGATACGCGCCGTCGATGCGCGCGATCGACGGATCGATGTTGCGCGGCACGGAGAGGTCGACGAGGAAGAGTCCGCGCTGACTGCGCGCTTCGAAGACGCGCTGAACCTGCGCGGGCTCGATGACGAAGTGCGGCGCGGAGGTCGATGCGATGACGATGTCGCACTCCGCGAGCTGCTCTTCGAACGCGCCGAACTGCACCGCCGATCCGCCGAAGCGTTCCGCGAGCTCGACGGCGCGTGTGTAGGTTTTGTTTGCGACGATGATCTGGCGGACGTGCTGCTTCGCGAAATGTTCGGCGGTGAGCTCGCCCATTTCGCCGGCGCCGAGGAGGAGGACGCGGACGCCTTGCAACTCGCCGAAGATCTTTTTCGCGAGCTCGACCGCCGCGTACGGAATCGAGACCGCGTGCTCTCCGATGCCGGTCTGCGAGCGCACCTTCTTCGCGACGTGCATCGTCTGCTCGAAGAGTTGCTGCAGCGTCGAGTCGAGCGATGCGCCGGCGAAGGCTTTCTTCACCTGACCCGCGATCTGCGGCTCGCCGATGAGCATCGAGTCGAGGCCCGACGTGACGCGAAAGAGATGCGTTACGGCCTCGCTGCCGCGCAGGACGTAGAGGTGCGGCTCGAGAATGTCTCGCGGCGTTCTGCCGTAGTCCGCGAGCCAGTCGATCAGTCTCTCCGCGACGTCGTCTGTCGCGGAGACGAGCACCTCGACGCGATTGCACGTCGAGAGCACGCATGCGCCTTCCACGGAGGGAAGGCGCATCAACGCTTCGGTGATCTCCGGCAGTCTCGCCTCGGCCACACTGAGTCGTTCACGGACATCGACGGGCGCGGTGCGGTGGTTCAGACCGACGAGGAATGGTGCGGGGGTAGCGCACTTTGAGGTGTTGGCGCGCTCGGCGAGCCGTGGATACTCGAATGCGACTGCTTCGACCATCGTCACGAGGCGAGACTACCTGCCGCGGAACCGGGTGAAAGTGGATGGAGTCACGGCTCGATGTGCGGACGATCACACGCCGCTAACTGGCCATCCGCCGCGCTGCAACTTTCAGGTCATCGACCTTGTCCACCACGCGCTCGCTGATGTCGGCAACTTTGCGCTGCATCCTCTTGCCCGACATCGGCGCGAGCATGAGCGTCAGGCCGGCGCCCACGGTGAAGCCGACGAGAAACGACGAGACATAACGAAACGATTTCATGGGGAGTCTCCTTCACGTCACACGTTAGAAGCAGCGCAGTCGAGGAGGGCGTGCCGCGTGTCACGGATCAACGTGAGGTGGCGTATGACATCGGTCATGGTCCGGCCGCGAGCGCGACACCAGAATGCGTTGCGGAGGAACACTGAAATGAACGCAAGCATGGACGTGAGAGAACGGACGGTCGGAGAGTTGGCCGTCGAGATGCCGGTCTCGATCCGCGTCTTCGAAGCCTGGAAGATCGATTACTGCTGCGGTGGCGGAACGCCGCTGCCTGATGCATGCGCCGCCGCCGGAAAAAGCGTCGACGCGTTCATCGCGATGGTGGAGACGCTCGTCACCGTGCCGGACGAAAGCTCACGCGACTGGACGGCCGATGCGCTGCCCGCGATGGCCGCAAACATCACGTCGATCTATCACGCGTGGACGCGCGAGGAACTGCCGACGCTCGAAGCGCTCGCGGAGAAGGTGCTCGCCGTGCACGGCGCACGTCGTCCCGAATTGGCTGAGGTGCGGACACTCGTGGTCGCACTTCGCGACGACATGCTGCCGCACATGCTGAAAGAGGAGCAGGTGCTGTTCCCGTACGTGACGCAGCTCGTCGAAGCATCGGAGCAGAATCGTCCTGCGCTCACGCCGTTCTTCGGAACGGTGAAGAATCCGGTTCGCAAAATGATGGCGGAGCACGATCGCGTCGGAGAGTTGCTCGCGGATCTGCGCGCCGTGACGGAGGATTTCACGCCGCCGGACAGTGCGTGCTTCAGCTATCGCGAGCTGTATCGC
>DASVNL010000102.1:0-6970 GCA_036383875.1 Thermoanaerobaculia bacterium | reverse complement strand
TCGTCATTCGCGCAGCAGTTCGGCGTCACGGCCTTCATCCGGACGTCGGCTCCGTCGGTCCAATCGGATTGAAGCCCATACGTCGGCTGCACGCCCGGATGGTTGTCTTCGAACAGCGGCAGCAGTCCGGTCTGGATCACGCCGCAGATCTGTTGCGCCGTCGGCAGGAAGGACTCGCGAATCGCCTCGCGTCCTTCGGTGAGCAGCGCGGCGTTCGCGGGTGACGCGAGATGATCGATCCAGCCGATCAGCGCGGCAATCGAGATCGCGGGATCAGTGTCGAGCTCGATCGACATCTGCTCCGGATGTCCGATCCACTCCGCCTCGAGCGCCTGCACGAAGTGACGCGCGGAGCGTCGCAGCGTGAGCAGGATGCGATGCATCTGCTGAATGAGACCGCCGATCGATTCGGTGCGATCGAGTCCGGAACGCAACGCGTGCCAGCTCAACTGCAACATGTCGATGTAGCCGACGAGAATCAGGAAGCGCGTGCGCGTCTGCTCTTCGCCGAGCGTGCGCGAGTCGGCGTACGTCAGCGCGAACTTCTTGCGCAGTTTGCCGAGCAGCCCGCGCACCGCATCCGGATCCGTGACCGTGCGCTGCGTCGCGTCGGGGTCGTAGCGCATCAGTTTGCGGAACACGAGATCGATGCGTTGCGGCACGAGCGTTTCGGCGGCGAAGAGCGTCGCGAGCTCTTTGATCTCGCTGCGTACCAGCGCGCGAATTGCTTCCGAGTCTTCGAGGTCCGTGACGGTGAGCGGCTTGAGCGAGTCGAGCAGCGGCAAGGCCTCGCTGACGATCTTCGCGACGCGCACCTGCATGCTCGCGGGCTCGCCCGTCGCTGCGACACCGCCGCTGTGAATCGACAGTCCGAGTGCCGGCTCGGCGTAGCTGACTTTGCCGGCGTCGACGTGGAACGTGCGATTCAACGCCTCGCGAAACTGCGTGACGTTCTTCGGCATGAGCTGCACGCCGAGGATCTGGCTGAAGACTGCGTTCGTGCCGTCGCTGCCGAAGAGCGGCTGCGTGTCGGACACGGCCGGCGCGCGGAGTCGCTCCAGGCCGGCGTTGATTTCTTCGAGCTCTCGGATGAATTCGTCAGACATGGCTTCTCCTTCCCAGTCGGGGGCGCAGTTGCGGTGCGGCGAGACCGCGCCAGCATTCGAGCAGCGATGCGGCGACGGCGTCGTGCGCGACGGCGCAGCGGTCGAGTCCCTGCTGCATGGCGTCGCTCCATTTCGTCCACGCGCCGCCGCGATCGCTCGCGATCGACACGATCTCCACGACGTGCGCGCGCGTTGCGAGCTCGCCGGACATGCGTCGCGCGATCGCGTTGAAGCGTTCATGACACGCGGACAGCGCGGCGCGTGCGTCGCGATCGCGCAACGTCGCCGTGGACTCCGCGACGTCGCCGCGAATGATCGCGACGCGCTCGCGCATCGCATCGGCGATGGCCGGCTCGTCGTCCGGCTCGGGCACATCGCCCGCGAGCAACGCGAGCTCCGCGAGTGCTTCGTCGAGATCGGCGAGCGATTGCTGCAGACGCGGCAGGTGCGTGACCGTAGGCATCGTCATCTCCTCGCCAGCTCGCGGTAGAAGTGATCGGTGATGACGCCGGGACGCGCGAGCTTGCGATCGAACGCGATGCGCGCGGCGGCGATGAGGAATCGTTCGGGGACGACGCCGGGATCGGTGCCGGTCGCGAGACGGCGCGCCGCTTCCTCGATCATCGCCTGTTCTTTTTTCTCGAAGCGGATGACTTCGGCCAGCGTCTTGTTGCCGAGCGTCGCGTAGCGCTGATAGCAGATCGTGTCGACGACGAGCGCGCACGCCTGGTCGAACGTCGCGAGCATCGCGCGCGGAATGGCTTGCGCGCTCGGCTTCGGATAGAGCTGCTTCCACATCGCGCGAATCGTCTTCGCGTCGTCGTCGAAGCCCATGCGGCGCAGCAGCTCGCAACTGAGAAACGTGCGAAGGAACGGCGTCGGATGCGACGCACCTTCGGTGAACGTGAGCGTGTTCTCGCGCGACCGTCCGACGACGTCCATCAGCGACGAAACGATCGCGGGACCGCCGAACAAAAGGCCGGCCATGTCCGCGAACGTCTCGCGATTCCAACGCACCCAGGTCGCGATGACCGGTCGCGGGAGTTGCGCGGCGGTGAGTCGTTGCGCGATCGCCGCGGGCACGGCTTTGTCGAGCCCGAGGTCGTTCTGCAGGTTGTGACTCACCTCGTGCAGCACCGCGCCGAGCGTCCACGGATTCATGAGGCGGTGATACGGAAGTTGAATGAGCGGAAACGGATTGAGCTGCAGTCCGAGACTGCGCAGCGGAATCGAGCGGCGGAACGTCGCCGGCGAGAAGCCGGTCTTCATGTACGAAAACGGCGGCGGCGCCGGAATCGACTTCACGTTGCCGATGCCGAGGTACGAGTACTGGTAGCAGTCGAGCGCGATGCGATCGCAGGAGAGGAGCCAGTCGGCGAAACGCGTTTGTCGCTGGCCGAACAGCTCGAAGTAGAAATCCCAGACCTTCTCGACGCCCTGCACCCAGTTGTGCGCCGCGTCTTTCACGCGCAGTAATTCCGTGAGCTTCTGCGTCGACGGATCACGCGCCGCGTCGTTGGCGCTTTCGCTGACGCGCGACGCGAGTTGCAGCAAGCCATCACGCAATCGTCGAATGAGGTCATTCGCCGCCTTGAGATGTCCCTCGGTCGGCGCCGCGGAGCCGGCGCCGAATTCGTCGCGCGCGAATGGCCGGAGTCCGGCCGCGTGTCGCGTGACGTTCACGGCTTGCGCTTTCAGCCACGTCGGAAGCAGAGCCTCGCGACGCGCGCGCTCGATCGCCATCGGCCGCGTTGCTGCAGCGGGCTCGACGTCGGGGACCAGCTCGAGAATCGTCGTCATGGCGTTCTTCTCCGCGGCGAGTGCGCATCAACGGCAGTGGCAGTGCGAGGCTGGACGTTGCGCCGGCGCGGCGGCGACGGCCTGGTGGAAACGCTTGTCGACGGCGTTTGCGCGGCGAACCGTGTTCACGACCTGCTTCGGATCGCCGAGCACGCGCGCCGTTTGCTTCGCGAGCGTTTTCGCCGCGGACCGCGCGGTGATCTTCTGGCCGCGCGCGAACTGTCCGGCGAGATCTGCGGTCGTCTTCTGCACGACTTGCGGAATCGCGCGCACGAGCGGCTTCGTCACCGGATTCGTGCGCAGCGTCTTCGCGACCGCGTTCACACCCTTGATCACCTTCGGCGCGACCTTCGTGATCATCGACGCGGCCTTCGGCAGCATCTTCATCGCGGCGGGGATCGCTTTCGCCGCGAGTGGCAATGCTTTCAACGCGAGCGGGATCAGCGGCGCGAGAAACGCGAACGCTTCGCCGTTGCTCTCCGCTTCCGCGGCCGCGTGACCGAGATGCTCCATGAGCGCGGTCGATGGTCCGGCCTCGAATGCGTTGAACGAATGCATGAACGCTTGCGGCGAGGTTTCCCACTCGAGCTCCGCTTCGAGCTCGAATTCGAGCTCGCCGCCGGAGCCGCCGCCTTCGACGAGCGCCGCGCGTGCGGCCTTCATCGCGAGGAGCGTCAGTGGCCGGTACGGTTCGCCGTTGCTCGCGGCGCGGGCGATGTTTTCGTAGAACGCGCCCGCTTCCTGCGAGGACTCGAGAGTTTCGAATTCAAATGCACCGATGCTCATGGTCAGTCTCCTTGCGCGAGCGGTGAGGCGCGGCTATTCGCCGAACGCTTCGCGCTGGACTTTCTGCATGCGGCTGCTGACGGCCTTCGTCGCGCGGACGTTGCGGGCCACGGCGCGCGAGCAGACGGGCGGCGAGGAGAGGACCTTGCGGGTCTGTTTCGCCATCGCTTTCGCAGCGGACTGTTTCGTGATCGGACGGCCCGCGGCGGCCTGCTTCTTCAGCGTGACGGCGGTGCGCTTCACGATCGTCGGAACGGTGCGCACGAACGGCGCGGTGCTGCGATTGCGGCGGAGGATGCGCGTGAGCACGGCGCTGCCGCGATTGATGTTCGCGAGGACGTGTCGCAGTGCCTGGCGATCGTGCGGCGAAAGCGAGATCACCGTCGCCGCGCCGATCTGCGCCTCGGCCTCCATCTCCGTCAGCGCATTCGCCGCGGCGGTGGCCATCAGTTCGCCCAGCGCCTGCTGTTCGGTGAGCGGTCCTTCCATGACCGCCTCGAACTCCGCTTCGCTCTCGGACTCGTATTCGAACTCGCCTTCGAATTCGTATTCGAACTCCGACTCGCCGAGGAGCTTCACGGCCATGCTGCCGATCTTGCTGCCGAGCGGACCACCGACTGCGCCGCCGACGATCGGCGCCGCGACCTTCGCGACTTTCTTCAGCACGGGCAGCGCCTTGCTGATGAACTTCTTGAAGAACTGCTCGCCCTCCTGCGCGCCTTCGAATTCGTATTCGGACTCGCCGAGGCCGAGGCCTTTGAGGATGGGACCGAGGAACTGTTCCTGTTCCGATTCGCCGAGCGGTCCTTCGCCCAGCGACTCATGGGTGCCGAATCCTTCACCGAGCGACTCCCACTCGCTTTCCCCTTCGCCTTCGCCGAGGCCGAGCATGCCTCCGACACCTTTGAGGATGGGACCGAGGAACGGTTCGGACTGGTTCTCGAATTCGAATTCAGCTTCGAGCTCGCTATCTCGCATGGCAGGTTCTCCTTTCGAAACGTGCCTGCAAGATCGGCCGGGGAGGCCGCCGCGCCGAGTCACATGTTCAGGGAGGCGCAGCTGAGTTAGCGTAAATGTGTGTCACACGAATGCGCGACACGCGAATTTCGTTCACCATAGGCGGACATGGCCAAGCGTTCTCGACTCAAGGACTTCCTCTGGCGGCATTCGGCCGGCCTCGCGTTCACGGTGATGGTGATCTTCGTCGCCTTCATCGGGTACGTCGGCTACACCTATGTCGTCATCACCAAGAAGTTCAACTCGTCGATGCGCTGGGACCTGCCGAGCCGCGTGTACAGCGACGCGACGGCCATCGTTCCGGGCAAACGCTTTCCACGCACGCTGCTCGAGCCGAAGCTCAACCATGTCGGCTATCGCGAAGTCGATCGTCGCGTCGAGAACCCCGGCGAGTATCGCTACGCCGGTGACGATCTCGAGATTTTCCTCAACAACTTCGAGTATCCGGACATGGAGTTTCACGCCATGCCGGTGCTTGTCGAGATGGACGGCGGCAACGTCCGTGCGATCCGGCGGCTCACCGACAACATCACGTTGCGCGGCGTGCGCGTCGAGCCCGAGCTCATCACGTCGATCTACGACAACGAGATGGAAGATCGCGTCCCGGTGTCGCTCAACGCGGTGCCGAAAGTCCTGATCGACGCGATCATCGCGACGGAAGACCGTTCGTTCTACTCCCACGAAGGCATCAGCTTCCGCGGCATCGCCCGCGCGCTCTACACCGACCTGCGCAGCAAGTCGATGGTCGCGGGCGGCTCGACGCTCACGCAGCAGCTCGTCAAGAATCTCTTCCTGACGCAGGACCGCACGCTGCGCCGCAAGGCCACCGAAGCGTTGATGGCCGTGCTGCTCGAGCTGAAGTTCCCGAAGGAACAGATCCTCGAGGCGTATTGCAACGAAATCTACCTGGGGCAGAACGGACCCGTGCAGATCGTCGGCGTCGAGCAGGCGTCGCAGGTCTACTTCGGCAAGAAGGTCACGTACCTGACGCTCTCCGAGGCCGCGACGCTCGCAGGCATCATCCGCTCGCCGAATACATTGGCTCCCATCAAATATCCGCAGCGGGCGCAGGACCGCCGCAACGTCGTGCTCAAAGGCATGGTCGAGACCGGCGCGATCTCGCAGCGTCAGTACGAAGAAACCGCCGCGACGAAGCTGCAGACCACGCGCTTTCCGAAGACGTCGCGCAGCGCGCCGTTCTTCGTCGACCTCGTGCTCAAGCAACTCCGCGAGACGTATCCGGAAACGCAGCTCAAGACCGAAGGCCTGCGCATCTTCACGACGCTCGACATGCTCATGCAGCGCTCGGCCGAACAGGCCCTCGACGCGGGCATCGGCGATCTGCAGAAAAAGTACAAAGCGATCCGCAACTCCGCGACGCCGCTCGAAGGCGTCGTGCTGACGATCGAGCCGGGCTCGGGCTACGTGAAGGCGCTCGTTGGTGGTCGCACGTATTCGAAGACGCAGTTCAATCGCGCGATTCAGGCGCGACGCCAGCCGGGATCGCTGTTCAAGCCGTTCGTGTACGTCACGGCGATGGATCCCGCGCGCGGCGATCAGGCGCTCAACGCGTCGACGGTGCTCGATGATTCGCCGATCTCGGTGAAGAGCGGCAACGCGGTGTGGAAGCCGCAGAACTACGACAACCGCTTCCACGGACGCGTCACGGTGCGCGAGGCGCTCGCGCATTCGTACAACATCCCCGCGGTGCGCGCCGCGATGGACGCCGGCGTATCGAACGTCATCAAGACCGCGGGCAACATCGGCGTCGAATCGCATCTCGCGCCGTATCCGTCCATCTCGCTCGGCGCGTTCGAAGTCACGCCGCTCGAAATCGCCTACGCCTACTCCGTATTCGCCAACCTCGGCGTGAAGGCCGAGCCCGTGTCGATCCTCGCGGTCGTCACACGCGACGGCAAGTTGCTCGAGACGCGCAACGTCAAGATGAAGCGCGTCGCACCGGCGAGTGTCTGCTACGTGATGAACGACATCCTGAAGGATGTGTTCGTGTACGGAACTGCGGCGCGCGCGCGATCGCTCGGCTTCGAGCACGAGTTCGCAGGCAAGACCGGCACGACGAACAACTATCGCGACGCCTGGTTCATCGGCTACTCGCCGCGCGTGTTGTCGCTCGTGTGGGTCGGCTTCGACGACGGTCACTCGACGCGACTGGCCGGCGGCGAAGCGTGCCTGCCGATCTGGACGAAGCACATGAATCGCATCGACGGCCTCGTCTCCGATGTGCCGTGGCGTCGCCCCGA